>NZ_JBBKTR010000005.1:0-252375 GCF_037892465.1 Pontibacter sp. H249
TATAGTAACTACTTAAGTGCTTAAACTATTTCTAGCTGCACCTCCACATTACCCTGTACACCTATAGAGTAAGGGCAAACCTGATGTGCCTCATCAACTAACTGCCTTGCCTTTTCTTTGTCAACGCCTTTAAGATCAACTGCCAGTTTAACACCTAAGCCATAGCCTCCATTCTCATTTTTTAGTAAGTCTACGTGCGCTGTAACTGTAGATTCTGGATTAAGACGCTCATGGTGTTTACCAGCAACTAACAATAAGGCGCTCTGAAAACATGCTGCATAGCCTGCTGCAAATAACTGTTCTGGATTTGTCTTACCACTTTCGCCACCCAAACCCTCTGGCAAAGAAAGTGGCATATCCAGAACTCCGTCCGAAGATACAATATGCCCACGCCGGCCTCCTGTAGCAGTAACTTCTGCTGTGTACACTCTTTCCATAGAATATGATTAATTAAATTTCAAAATCAATTGGTTATGTAAACTCCAGAAACTATGGTATTGTTTAGCTCTTTCTGGTTTAAATGTTGCCAAGTACATTTTGCACGTTAAAATAACCTTAGATTTTTACAGTATATGTTTCCTTTTGTGCCCATACTTGCTATTTTTGCATTCGTTCTGCACCCGTAGTTCAATTGGATAGAATATCGGATTTCGGCTCCGAGGGTTAGGGGTTCGAATCCTCTCGGGTGCACAAGTACAATTTAATGCGCTAACTACTACAGAAGTGGTTAGCGCTTTTTTATTGCTATACTAACAGTATTAACCTATTTCACACTAGCTCAGCCACTTCAACCCACCAATCGCTATATAAGTATAATTATATTAACCGCGACTAGGCAACTTTAAAGTTACTAAACCATGCTTTGTCTAACTTTACCCGATAAATTTAAAATATCCTTTGCTAATGATAATTCCATCAAATTCTCTTTTAAGGCATCCGCCTTTGAAACTTAAACCCGAGCAGGTGGTAATATTTAATGCCATCAGGTACAGCATCGATTTTTGCGATGTCTCCTACAAAAGGCTATTAAAAAGTTTAACCGAGCTTGCAGATAAAGGTACAATCGAGAATCAGGATTTCTCAAGCGTGCTGCTTGACGTGTGGTCCATAATTAACTATTGTGTAATCTTTAGAAAAGTCCTTTGCCGCAGCTTCAACATTTCAGTTGATGAACCATATTTAAGTGAAATTAACAAAGCCAAAAACCTGAGGGATACTAATCAACACCTGGATGAACGGGTGGAAGAAATCCTATCATTAAAAGATTTACCAGTTTCCGGCTCGCTAAGCTGGCTAAGGATACACCCGAAAACACAAAAGCTTGTTCGGTCAGCAATCTATTCCGGCACTTTCACCAACAAAATAGAGGCAAGTATCCCTGTCTCCAACAGGATAGAAAAGGAACTGCACGATGAAATCCATAGGGTTGAATTTACATGTGTGGTGCGTGAAGGAAAGAAAGGAAACCACAGTTATCGAGAAGAAAGCATTCTAATTAACACCATTATGTCTGAGCTGATATGGTGGGTGGCACATCTCGAGGTACAAATTGAAGTTCAATTCAGGGGACATGAAATAACTAAAAGGCATTTATCAGACTTTATTATCCAAGTAGGAAACTAAACTGTACAGACAAGAAAATAACTTCGTATTAATTCAGCCAGTCAGCAGTATGCTAGAGATACAGCATACTGCTCATTCGGAAGAATTTAAGATCGTACGAAATTGTGCACCGAGACATCTGAAGCTCCCTGTTAATGCAAACAGGCTATTTCCTGATGGTTATGTCTTTAAATGTAAAGGGTACATAGTCTTTTGCATCCTTGGCAAGAAACTCATTAAAGAATTGAGGGAATTCTTCCACAATGGGAGAATTGTTTGGTTGAGATAGTCAAGACAAAATTATCGAAAACAAATTAGGATTACTAAGCTTGGTCAAGGTGCTGGGCAATATATAGCAAGTCTGCAAGTTGAAGGGATACAGCAGGGATTCCTTCTACCGCACATAGTAACTTTATGAGCAGGGCGGCACATCAGCCATGCAAGAGATTAGCCGATCAGAGCCCAACATCAAGAACAGGGTTGAACAAGCTGTCGAAGAAGCGGTGGTGGCATTGGCCACCGATCAGCCTGCCTTCGGGCAACTCAATGTTTCTAATGAGCTCAAAAAGCGCGGCATCTTTATTTCACTTGGCGGGGTTCGCTCCATTTGGCTGCGCCACGCCTTGGAGACCTTTCCCAAGCGTTAGAAAGTACTGGAGACTAAGGTAGCAGGAGAAGGGTTGATCCTAAACGAGGCACAGGTAGTAGTCTTGTAGATAAGCGCACCCACACGGACAAATACTGCTTTGACAAAACACCTTCATAAACGATTTAAGACGATCCCACTGGCTCAAAAGAAGACGCTTGACGCACTCAAGCAAGATCCTGTATTTTTTTTCTGCACCCACCTTAACACCCGCAGACGAAGGGGCGGTGCAGAAAAAAAATGAGCCCGACGACGCGGGCTCATAGTATAACACTTTATGGCGGTCGCCTGTCAGCTAAGCCACAACTGCAAGACTATATCTTGACTTTTATATATTACTGCTTTATTTTCTATCGGTCAATGCTTATATGCTTACTTATTGTCTCTCTCCCATCAGTTACATGCAGGTAATAAATCCCTTTGGGTAGTTGCCTCACATCCAATGACATTTTGCGTCCTTTGAACTCCTTTTGCCGGACAATGCGTTGTTGGCTATTATAGAGTTTTAATTCGTAGCTTGTTGTAGCCAATATCTCAGCCTCAGATGTATTATCAACACCTATCTCGATTTCCAGCATCTCTGCCGTAGGGTTAGGGTAAATCGCCACATTTGCTTCACAAATGCGACAAGTCCCGCCACAGCTAATAACATGCACTTCCGTGGTATACCAAGAGGAGCTAGTACCACACTCATTAATTGCCCTAGCACGCAAGGTATGTGATCCGAGCCCTAAGGTCCTGCCACTTAGCTGGAACGTATTGCCAGGCTGCACCCTACTAACAATAGATCCGTCAACAGCCCACTCATATGAGGTTGCCCCAGCGACTGAAGTGATGGTGAATGTGTGACTTGTCAAGTCATAACAAAGATCTTGGTTAGGTCCAGTAATACTTGTTACATTAGAAGGTCGGCTTACAGCGTTGACTGCTTTAGTGACAGTAACACTGCCACAAGCAGCATTACTAATAACAACGGAGACACTGCTTGTACTATAGCTTCCAGATGCAGCACTTACCCCCACTTGATTAGTTCCACTTCCAGAGACGATGGAAAGTCCAGACCCAGTTGACCAGGCGTAGCTAGTTCCAGCCCCGAAGCTCGGCACAGAAAGGTATATAATGCTCCCACAAGTAGCCGAAGGGCCTGCGATCAATACATCAGAGCAGAGAAAAGTGCAATTGGGAGCCTGCTCCGGACTTCCCATTACCTCCTGGGCTACCCAGTTACCGTTCTTTTCGTTAATAGAGATGTGCAATTCGTTAACTCTGGAGTCCTTAAAAGCTGTGGTAAAACTGTTAAAAGGGGCTCCCTTTGGAGGCGCAGGGGGCGCCGATCCAATGTACTTTGTCTGGAAATCATTTTGTGTGAGCCCTACGCTCCCACCTCCTATATCCAAGGCACTGGTGGTCGGAACGAAGTTAAAGCTCCTAACTTGCGAGAAGGTGACCTTGTACTTGGCGAAGGCAGACTTAGCCTGAAGGCTCGGTGCGGGGATGCTATAAAAGCCACCGGGATATGCATCGTATGGCAGTTGTCCAGAAGGAGCACTATGGCTTCTATCAGTAATGTTAACGGTGACAGGTACTAGCCAAAGCACTCTCTTAGTGTAAGAAACATTACCATAATAAACTCTGTTACCTCCGCCATTGGCTGTTGCGTTTACTTTTACATCCAAATGAATGTCATTGCGGCCGGGCACTATACCTAACAGCAAAGGAGCTTGATTAAACAAGATGGCTGAAGAGGAGTATACCCATGGGAAGGCGATGCCAGCCAGATCAGTCAGAAAACGGGTGTTACCCTTGCCGTTTAGGTCTAGCAATTGCCCTCCAGGAATAGCTTCCTGGCCTGTTGCGCACTGTGCCCCGTTGCTAACAGCCACTTTTCTGAGCGGTACACCACCATTGCCTTGTGGATACCCCTTTGCCCTTAGCTCATTTTGCCACTGGGCATGTAGTGTATTGTCTATCTGGTTGCTGCCGGTCACATAGTTGATCAGCATCTGGCGAGCGGCAGGGGCCTCCGTTAGCGTAAGTGCTCTATGAGGCGTTATTCCACCAAAAAGTTGAATAAAGCCCGCATTTGTTTTGGTATACAGCTGCTGTACATGGCGGGCAAGGTGTAGATAGCCTAGCGGCACATTGGCCCCCTGATGTGGGCTGTCATAGCTGACGAACAGTCGCGTCTGGTGTACCTCACCATTATCCTCCATATCTTTGAGGGTCCAGCGTGTGATCAGGCCACCCATGCTTTGCCCAATGATGACATTGCTGGCTGAGGAGCCATTGGCCGCCTTTCGATTGTTCACCTCTCTAATAACATCTTTGAGAAGCATTGCATTCCTTTTGATGTTGTCCGTGCCATTCTTCCAGTCCACATACACAATGTCATACTGCGGATTGTCAATCAATATATTTTTTAGTACCGTCTGACCATCATTACGCACATCAGCAAGAAAACCTTCTAGGGTGCTTAAACCAAACCTCAACTCCGGTTTTAAAATATGCCCGGGATCAAATCCCTCGGCCACAATCAGAGGATTTCTTAGTTTTCTGTCTTGACTCGCGTACGCTATAATTATAGATCCCTGTGCAAATTGTCCGTCGAAGGCCTGTGAGGCAGTCATTGGTATGGTTTCTGTATTTTGGGTGTATTGGGCAGCATCTGTGACATAGATCTCCGAGTGGCTTAGAAGAATAGTACCGTTGCTCAAATTGAGCCTGTAGATAAGTTCCTTACGGCCGTCTGTGGAGTAGGAAACAGTTAGCGGCTGCCCAGGTGCAAGAACTCTGAAACCCATGCCGTCACCGGCGTCTATATGAATGCTACTGACGGCATTGGCGTCATTGCTCTTCCACAACGAGGCGGGCATTAATACAATAAGACTTCTGCTGTCGTAAACATCGGAGGCAGGACTCATTGCAAATACACGGTCGATTTGATAAGGATTCTGCCACGCCCCTGACACATACCTGTCGCGCACTTGGTCGCTGGAGATGGTGATGCGACCCGCGGTGACAGCATCGTCCCGAAAGCGGGCATACTGAAAGTACAGGCCAGAAAGGGTAATTTGACCCGCATTTCGATGGCTAAACCAATCATTACCGCCCACCCCGCCGAGGTCGGGGACGGGTGTACTGCTGTTGATTCGTGCTGTCATGAGCGTGCGGCAGATGTCCCAGTAAGCCGCCTCGTCTACATAATTGCTGTCTGTCAGCGCCGTCCCATTGTAGGCGTTGAGTGCTGTGTACTCAAAGGCGTAGTCTAGGAGCAGGCCTTTAGGTACGCGTTCGGTTTCAAGTGTGCCGAAGACATAGCTCATCCTGTCGAAAAAACCGGTGTTTACTTCAGCCCCCTCGGGTAGCACATTCACTCCGCCATAAATGGGAGGGTAGTAAGTTTGCTGCGCATACGCATCAGACAGGGCACAAAGGAGGGTTAGGCATACCGCTAATGCGGTACGCCGTATGGCGTAAAAGTTTACTTTCATGAAAGGGAGTTTAAAGGGTTATGTTTAGAATCATTTATGGTATTTCATGTCGAAACGCCCCTCACGTACCTCCACCTTTGCTCCCTCTTTGTTCACGGCGTCAAACCAGAAAGTGCCTGAGACAATTTGCTTTTCCTCATCAAGCCGGGTAATCGTAAGTTCCCCCGTAGCCCCGTAGCTGGTTCTGTATTCTTTATAAACACTTCCATCAATATAAGAGCCAGATGCTTCCCCCCTGTTACCTTTCGTTAGGCTGATTACAGCACCTTCTTTAATTTCTAAGCTATCCGTATTGATGTCGACCCCAAAAATCACATCGCCTTTGCTCTTATCGGTTGCCGATACATGGAAATGAAAGCCCCCTCTCACAAATTGGTAGTAACAATCTTGGATAGGCCCTCCAAACCCACTAAAGACAGAGCCCTTTGGGGTAAAGGCAGCGCCGTTCACCAGGCAGCCAAAGGTGTTCCGGCCCTCCTGTGTGGCAGCGGGCAGCAGATCTACAGGATTTACCTTTTCCTTCTTACAGGAGGTGGCAGCCAGGAGCAACAGGATGATAAAGCATAGGAAATGTTTCATAGCTGAGGCTTAGTAGTATTTAAATATAAATAGATTTATCTATAAATACTAATTAATAAAATAAAACCAAGAAGGAATAAGTATAACTATGCATAATTACGTTAGACTATTAAAAGTTTATCACTTGATTTAGTGCTCTGGTGGTAACCCAGCACCCTAGACGAGGAGCTTCAGGGCTCCCTCTCCCGCGGGGCCTTGTGTATCAGTTCACGTTCACGTACGCAGACGGTGGTTCGGATCTGATGGAGCTCGTGCATGCATAGGAGCATAGACTCCCTGTACCACCAGAAAAGGCTTGGTTACAAATACCTCTAGGACTTTTCTGGTTGTACAGGGCTTTCTAACAGCACGCGCACTGCTAGCAAACAAACTGCACCTGGTTTTTGATAGTTCACTCCTCCACATGTCTCAGTGACTACAAGGAAAAAAATTCAAGCAGTTCAGCTGTAAACGGTAAGTCATTTGTTGATAACGTAAGATTAGGGCGCACCAAATGCTTTTTAAAATAAATCTAATGTTCTACTGTAATCCCAGTCAAATGATAGCGAAAACCAGAAGGCTGGCTATATCTTATCCTGTGGTCGTGCTACGTCTGCAACAACTCCCCTATTGCATCACAGCGCACCGCCGGACAGGAACAGGCCGTCACCTAGCCTATAACCTTCACCTGTTAATAGTATTCCCAAATTTTAAAGAATGGTTAAACCAAGTTGTACTTTAAAAGTCACATTTACAAAAACCAGATGGGTTAGCCATTATATCCAAAGCTTTACGCATAAAAATTAATTTTGAAAACAAGTGCAAGCGCATGCCACGCTTCAGCTTTCTCCATTGTAAGTTACCTTTATTAAAGGTATTAAAGATTTCTAACCAAGATAACTAATGCAATGATTTTGAATTCCATTCTTATTATTTATTATGCCAATGTGCTCAGCTACGGCACATGAATGTACCATAGCCATTATTAAGTATTCTTAATTGATCGTCCTCCTTCCCTCTTCATAAATTTAAGCTGATAAATAGGATAGTTAGAGATTATCTAAGGCAAGTAAATGAGGATGTGGGTATAGCCCTTGCTGGTCCTGCTCGTTCTATACCCAGCAATACTTAGATGCGGCAAAGACTTATTCCCTGCTTTAGCAAATGCTTGGCAAATGAATGGTGCAGCTTATTAGGCGTAACAGAGCTTTTACCCCCGTTGCAGGACCAGAAGCTTTAAATCTTCCATAAAATGGTTCGAAATTCGTACACTTAAGAGCACAAGTACAATTTAAGGCGCTAGCTACCCTTGAAGTGGTTAGCGCTTTTTTATTACTATACTACCTTAAAACCCAATATCCAGATATAACATCCAGATATTACTCAATATTTAAATATAAAAATAATAATATTTTCAACAACCCATTACTCTAGTCCCCGACAGTAGTTTTTAGCCCAACTAGCACACCTATCTGATCCTTGCGAGTCTTCCGACTTACAGCCGGATGCTGAATAAAAAGGAATCCAAGGTGAGAGCCTCCAGGCATGCGACTACACCAAGAACCAGGCACAGCTCATTGAACGAAAACGCTCCGTGAGGAACACTCACTCCTAGCCTCAGATACGAAGTACGTTTGTCTAATTGGCCCTCCTCTTTAAATCACTTCCATAAATATAGAAGCCGATCTTGGTCTGCAGGGGCTGCAGGTAGGGCGTCTCCCCCCGCTGGTACAGCAGGTTGTACTGCACTAGACCATAGCCCCTGATGCGCCTGTAGAAGGTATAGGTCTTGCCCACTCCCACTGACAGCCCCCTGACCCACTCCGGCTCTATGGTCTGCTCCAGTGTGGCCGGATCCTGCTCTTGAAGTGGTAGGGGACAGAATAACCCTTCTCCTTCATGCGGCTGGCCTGTCAGCTGCTATCAAAGTATAACTCCAACTATGAACCTATAACAAAAAGCCCCCGGTTAATTCCGGGGGTTGGGGGTAAGATTCCAGGCGCGAAGCCGCTGCGAGCGGAAGCCACAGCCAGCCAGGAAGAGCACGAGGAACGAGGGCGACTGGCTGTGCGGCGGCTGACCCGCAGGCGAGCATAACGTGGGCTGTGGGTTTTGTTTTTTCGCCTTCCTGCCGGAGGCGTATTATAAATTCAAAAACAAAAAAGGAACAGCCGTGAGGAGTACCGCAGCGAGCCGACCGAAAGGCAAAGCCATGGTGGAACGCAGCGAAGCGAGTAGACCATGGTGTGCCGAAGGGAGCGCGAGAGAGGACACGGACGAACACCGTTCTACCTGTCAGTGGCTTTTGCCTTAGTGGCGACATTGACCAATAAATCGACTATGGCGAAGTGAAGCGCCTCAAAGCCAACCAAAATTTAGTGGTTCCTGTACTAATAACGAGTATTTTAAATTTCACCAACGGATGCTTTAGTTCACTAGTCTTGTATTAAAGGCAGTATTTCTTTGCCTAGAACCTGTTTAGGGTTTAAGAACTTCCAAAGAATTAGGTGTGTAAGAATGTTTGCGAGAACATTTGAACACCAAGTCCTAATTCAATGGAAGTCTTAAGTGAAGATAGCATAAATAAATGGGTCGTGCCACAGCTGAGCGTTGGCAAGCGTGGTCCCAAGCTCCATGTGGCAGCCAGCAAAGTGGTTGGTGCCATTCTGTATAAGCTCAAAACAGGGTGCCAATGGCGCCTGTTGCCCGTAAAGGAGCTGCTTGGCGAGGAAGGATTTGGCTGGCAGGGGGTGTGTATTACCATTTTCAAAAATGGGCTGCAGACGGCAGCCTCAGGCGGGTATGGGTAGAGCTGCTGCGCTGCAAACGCAAGCTGCTCAATTTGTGCTCTGTGCAGCTGGACGGCAGCCAGACGATCTGCAAACGGGGTGGCGAATGGGTGGGCTTCCAGACCCGCAAGGCAGCCAACACCTGCAACAGCCTGTTTCTCTCGGATGACACGGGCATGCTTTTAGCCTGTTCGGGGCCGGTGGCGGGCAACCATCATGACCTGTTTGAGATCGAGAAGGTATTCAAACAACTGACCGAATTGCTCAGAGAAGCGGGGCTGGAGGTGGATGGCTTGTTTTTGAATGCTGACGCTGGCTTTGACTCGGAAGCATTCAGAAAGCTCTGCTCCTCGCTCAGAATAGAAGCCAACATAGCCTTCAATCCCAGAAATGGGACTGCTTCAGAAGACTACGTGTACTTTGACCAGGAGCTTTACAAAAGGAGAAACGGCGTGGAGCAGGCCTGAGCCTGGCTTGACAGCTTCAAGGCCCTGTTGGTGCGTTTTGAAACAAAAGCCAGCAACTGGATGGCGCTCCATTTCCTGGCTTTTACGGTATTGTTTATCAGAAAAATAAAGAAATTAGAAAAACCCTAAACAGGTTCCTATTGAATACAATCTAATGGATGAAGTTTAATAAGCTCAATATCAACAAAATCATAATCAAATTTAACAAAGTGTCCATTTACTTTGGTAACGTATTCTGGTTGTTTGCTTACTAATTCTTTAGTCTTGTTATACACAACTTTCAATTCTATTTTAACAGGAACAATTTTCAAAGTGTAATACTTCTCAGAAAATCCCTGTCCAATATTCTCAACTTTGAGTATGTGTGAGGCTGACTCTATAATCCTAATATGTTCTTCTGAATGAGGGGTAAATTGGTACCCTTTACTTAAATTATTTGTATTAAAACCACTTAAACAAACTTCATTATCTATGTTCTTAGCTATAACAAAATGCCAAATACTAGAATCATGATACACGATATAGCCTTTTTCCGAAATAATATTTTCGGAAAAAGGCTTTTCATTACAGCTACCGTTGATTAACAAAGTAGCAAATAAGCTAATTAGATATATACGTTTGATTATTTTAAACATTTTATATTATTGTTGCTGTAGTTTAATTTGTTTTAAAGTTGGAGCTAAAAGGTTTCCTCTAGAATCTTTATCAACTTTAGTCTTATTAAAATACCTAAGTTGCCGTGGGAAAAGAAAATCATATGTCGGATTCGGAAGTAATTGTTCAGCTCTTTGTTTAAAAGCTTTATAGTGTGTATCACCAATGTTAAAAGAACCGTATTTACCCATTATATCATTTTCAAAACCCTCCATTTCACCCCCACTTTCAAAATATCTGTCGCTTAATCCTAGAAGGTGAAGGCTTTCATGAAATATCGTATGATTACTGGTACGGCTTTTCCCATATATGTCTCCTGTATTACCTGAGAAGCTTGTAATACTTTCTAACAACCCATTACTTTTCGTTTTAATTAATTCTGATGCATTTACACTAGATCTACCTTCTTCTTTATGGAATGTTAAGATATTATCCCCTCCTCCTAAATCTTTTGCATCAATCTTTTTGGCATACTTGTAACTTATATCAAATGAGATTCCTACTCCATTTGAATATGATGTTTTAAAAACACCTTTAGCAGCTGAAGTTAAAGATTTCGCTCGCTGTTCACTTGCTCCCTCTCCTGTAATATAAATAGTTGATCTTAATCTAATACCCGTTATATCTCCCTTTTTATTTCTATTGATAATAAACTCAACATCTTTACCATCAGGATCAATAATATTGACAGGATTACCTAAAGTATAGTTATAAGAACTGTAGTTAAAATAATTTTCAGAATGCGGGTCCACCACGTGCCACCTGCCCAGCTGTGCGTCATACATCCTGGCCCCGTAGTCCGTCCACTTCAGGCCCAGCTCTTGTTGCTTTTCTTTCCCGTTGTACTGGAAGGGGTGGTCCGGCGCGCCCTGCTTCTCGATCCCCACCAGGTTCAGTCCCCACGGATCGTAGTGGTTCTCCTGCACCAGCAGCGGCTCCGTGACCGTAACCTGCATGTCGTCGAACCAAGCCTCCTCTTGGCTCTCATTGGCCAGGTACACCTCGGCAAAGCCCTCCTCTTTGGCCGCATATGTCAGCTCAAGTTTCTCCCACCCTCCTTGCGCATCTTTGCTCAAGGCACGGTAGCCACTGGCCACGTAGTTCGAGTCCGAGTCGTATACAATATAGCGAAGATAGGCGACAGGTGCGCCCTTTGCGCGCTGAATAATTTCAGGTGCCAGCGCCAAACCAGCCCCCAGGTAAGGAACGGGCTTCGCTTTCTTGGGCCCGCCTTCCACAGCGCTTGTGCTCACCGTGGCCGCCGAGGCCAGCCACGACAAGAGGCTCACCACCTTATTGTCTTTGCGCTCGGTCTCGTAGTAGCCGAAGGCCTGCACCCTAAGCGAGTCGCCCTTGTGCAACTCCACCCGCTTGCTTGGCCCCAGCGCCCTGCCTCTTCCGGCGCCCACCAGGGCCGCGTGGCTGCCCGAGCGGGAGCGGGCACGGTCCAGGTGCCTGGTCTCGGCCACGTGGTCGAACGCCTGCTCCTCCTGATAGGCCACCTGCTGCTCCATCGTCAGTTCATTGGTGGTGGAGGTTGATTCTGCGAAGGAGACCCTGAGGTTGCCCAGGTGGTCCTTCAGGTGGTACTCATAGCGCCACTTCTCGTCTGCCGTCGGCTGGTAAAGCGCCCGCCCCTCCGCGGTGTGGGCAAAGAGCGTGTCGGCCTGGTGTACGAACAGCCCCGCGTAGTCGGTGGCCGTTACCTGCGCGCCCTCGTGCACCTCCTTTCGGAGTTTGGTGCCGTCGGCAGCGTAGACGTACTTAATAAAGCCTTTTGTGCCAAGACTTACCTGCTCAGGCAGGTTCAAATGGTTGTAGTACACACCCGTGATGCCTTTATGCACATCGCTGGTCAGGTTGCCGTTGTCATCATAGTTGTACTCTGTGGACGTCTCGCTTGTGTGGCCGTTGTCGCGGAAGTCTCCCGCCGGGCCCGTTGCCGTGGCCAGGTCCCGCACGTTCACCAGGCGGTTGCCCTCATATCGGTAAGCCAGGTTGTCCACCTCCCCGTAGGCACGCGGTACAGAGGCGTCATAGGCATGTCCCTTCTCCAGCCCGCGGCGGCGCAGGCTCAGTATGTTGCCGTTGGCATCGTAGCTCAGGCCATCAAGCGAGTAGTTGCCGCGCTCGGACCTCCAGCCCGAGCCTGCGCGGGCGGCGTAGTCGGACGAGAGCAGGCGGCTGAGCGCATCGTAGCGGTAGCCGTAGGCCCGCTCTGGCCCGCCCGAGGCAGTCTTCCACTTCACCCCGGCAATGTTGCCGTTGTACTGCGATTCATTGAAGCCCCGGTCATAGCTCAGCTCCATACCAAACAAATCCTGTGGATCGGATAACTGCGCGTCGTTGATCCCGGTGAGCCAGCCGCGGACGTTGTAGCGGTAGTCCACCGACTGCAGGAACGTCGCGCCGTCGCGGGAATGCAGCCGCTTTTCCACCAACTGCCCCAACTCGTTGTAACGGCTGTCGGAAAGCGTTACTGCTGCGATCCCCGCCACCGTGGCCGGGTTGTCGCCCATGCGCTGAAACGTCTGCAGCGGCCTGCCCTGGTGGTCGTAGGTATGCTCGGTGTGCACCGCCACCGCATCGGCGGAGTTCTCCCGGTGGGTGGTGAGCGTCTCGAGCGCCAGGCCCGTCATCTTCTCGTACCGCGTTGTCACCCGCTCGCTTGCCGCCTGCACGGCCCCGCCAAGGTAACCGTCCGAGACGGTCTGGATCACGCGGTAACGGTCATCGTAGTAGTTGACGGCTGTCAACCAGTCATTGGTTGTGCCGAGTACCCTGGTGCGGGTGCTGGTCACCTGCCCACGCACCCTATCGTTCCTGTCTGCTTCTACCATGCCCAGCTGCGGCACGAACGCGTAGGCTGCCGGGGCATGCGCGTAGTCGTCGTAGAAGGTCACCGCCAGCACGTCACCGGCCGCGACTGCCGGGAAAGCATCCGCCAGGGTGTAGCCGGTCGCCGAGCCGTTCCTTGTCTCAAAGTGCACCCCCGTGTGCGCATCCGCCACCCCTTGGAGCACATCCCTTCCCCTTGGGTCGGCGAGCACGCCGGTCAGCACCGGGCGGCCCAGCGCGTCGTACTTGGTGAAGGCCCAGCGGCCGGCGGCCTCCTGTACCGCATCCCGCGTCAGGACCGCCTCGTCCCGTCTGTTGTAGACCAGCTCCACGGGACCGGCTCCCGGCACCTGCTTCTCCACTAGCCTTCTCCTGCCGTCATAGACGTAGCGGAAGGCAAGCGCCTGCACCTCAGGGGTCACCGACCAGCCGTTAGCCTGCAGCAGGGTCACGGCCTGCGGCTGCAGCACCCAGCGCAGCTGCCCCAGGTCATCGTAGGCGTAATAGGTGTCAAACCAATCCTGCGCCACCGGTGTAGGGTTCTCCTCCCCACAGTAATGCCGTCCCTGCCCGCCGTTGTAGTGGGAGACGATTTCCTCCTGGGTCAGCGCCCGGCCGAAGAAGGCCAGCTCGTCCATGTCGCCTCTGTAATGAAACCCCGGGTAGCGGTTCAGCCAGCCGATGTTCAGGTCCGCGGTCGAGGAAAACCCCGCCGCAGAGTAAGCCTGCGCCACCTGCTGCACTAGCACCCCGTCCACGTAGAGGGAGTTTGTGCCGGCTGCCCCGTCCCGTACAGCCACCACGTGGTGCCAGCTGCCGTCATTGGCAGCCGGGTTGGCCGGCACGTTGCCCATGTAGTAGCCCCAGGCGCTCCTGTCCTGTAGCTGGAAGCGTATCTTCCCAGAAGTGTCCATGCCGATCCACCAGTGCAGGTTGGTGCCCGTGGACAGGCCGTCCCGGCCTACGGCCACTTCGTTGGAAGCAAGCTGCCCCCCACGGCGCAGCCAGAGCGCGATGGAAAAGCTCCCGTCCGCTGCCCAGTCCACCGCGGCGCCCGGCGCCGAGAGCCCGCCCGTGCCGTCAAAGGCCACCGCCCCGCCGAGTACCCCGGCCGTGGCCTGAGTCCCGGAGCCCGCGGCCACCAGCCCTGCGCGGGCATCAGTGTAGTTGGGTCCAACAGCCTCCTCCAGCCCCCAGTGAAGGGCAAGCTCCGGCGGACAGCCGCCCGAGACCCCCACGGTGAAGGCCTGCTCAGAAACCATGCCATCTCCGGAGGCACGTACCGTCACGGCAAAGTCGCCGGCCTCCGTGGGCTGCCAGCTGATCAGGCCGGTGGAGGCGTTGATGGTCATCCCTGAGGGGGCCTGCACCAGCTCAAAGGAAACCGAACTAAGCTGCACGGTCTCCACGTCGTAGGTATAAGGTTCCCCCACCGTGGCACCGGTCACAGGAACAGAGGTGATCAGTGATCCGGCCTCGCAGTAGTGGCGTCCCTGCCCGCCATTGTAATGGGAGGCGATTTCCTCCTCTGAGAGCACCCGGGAATAGACGCCCAGTTCATCCAGGTCCCCGCCGTAGCGGAAGCCCCCGCTGCGGTTCAGCCAGCCGATGTTAACGGGCACCGACGCCGTAAAGCCTGCCGTGGAGTAGGCCTGGTTTACCCGCTCCACCCGGACCCCGTCCACGTAAAGCGTATTGGTGCCGGCCGCAGCATCGCGCACAGCCACCACGTGGTGCCAGCCCCCATCGGTCACAACGGGGTTTGTTCCGGTACCTCCCATGAAGTAGCCCCAGGCAGAGTTGTCCCTAAGCTGGAAGCGCACCTTGCCGGAGGTGTCCAGTCCCAGCCACCAGTGCAGGCTGCCGCCGGAGTCCACGTTGTCGCGGCCCACGATCACCTCGTTGCCGGCGGGTACCGCGCCCCGACGCAGCCAGAACTCCAGCGTGAAGCTGTCGCCCTGCCCCCAGTCGAAGGCAGAGCCGTCAGCCGAGAGGCCGCCCGTTCCCGCGAAGGACTGCGCGCCGCCCACGGCACCGGTAGCCACCGCCGTCGCGCCGGTGCCTGAGGCCATCAGCCCCGTGCGGGTGTCGGCGTAGTTGGGGCCAGTAGTCTCCCCCAGTTCCCAGTGAAGGGCAAGCTCCGGCGGGCATACCGGGGCGGTGCTGGTGGCAACCCCCTGCGGAGAGACCAGCGGCCCGGTCTCCAGCGAGGGGTCACAGTACGGGCGGCCCTGCCCGCTGTTGTAGCGCCCGGCGATCTCCTGCCCCGTTAGGGCTCGGTTATAGAGCGCCAGCTCATCCAAATCCCCCCTGTAGCGGAAGCCTGCGTCCAGATTGATCCAGCCGATGTTGAGCAGGGCCGACGAGGCGAAGCTGGCATCATAGGCAATCGTTAGCTCGGACTCCAGCACCCCGTCCACGTAGAGCAGGTTCCTGAGCGAAGCCCCGTCCCGGACGGCCACGACGTGGTGCCAGTTACCGTCATTCAAGGGCGTCGTGCCGGTGATGGAGCCGCCCGCCCGGTTGGCGTCCATGAGCTGCAGGCGCGCTGCGCCCTTGACAGGGCCCTCGGCGTCCAGCCCCAGCCACCAGTGCACGTCCCTGCCCAGCACATTGCCGGGGTCCTCCCGGCCGAGGATCACCTCGTTGGACCCTACCCCGTAGGGCCCCATGGGCTGGGTGTGGCGCACCCACAGCTCCAGCGTGAAGCTCGCATCGCGGGCCCAGTCAAACGCGGAACCCTGTGCTGAGAGGCCGCCCGTACCAGAGAATGCCTGCGCCATCCCGACCTTGCCCGCTACCGCCGTCGCACCCGTGCCCGTGGCCATCAGCCCCGTGCGGGTGTCGGCGTAGTCAGGCCCCACTGTTTCCTCCAGCTCCCAGTGCAGCACGCCCCCTGTCGGACACCCAGGCATGTCGGAACCTGGCCCCGGGTCCTGCGGAGAAGTGATTCGCCTGTTCTCCAGGCGCTTCAGCACCACCCGGCCCTGCTTGTCCTTGAACTCCTGCGTGCGTACCCCGTGCTCGTCCCTCGCCTCGGACAAAAACAGTTCTCCTGCCGGGTAGGGACGGGGCGTGGAGAGCGTGCCGTCAGCGGCCACGTCCCAGAGGCGCACCGCGTCCTCCTGGGTATTGGCCCGCTCCAGCAAGGTTATCTTGCGCTCGGTAGTTGTGCCCAGCGAGCCCGCCCAGCTCTCCCCCGGCGCCGCCTGCCCCAGCACCCGGTTCAGGGGCGAGGCCTCAAACTCGGTGACGGCGTAAGGGTAATCCGTGCCGGGTCGGTCTGGTGCCGGCGTGGTGTGGAACAGGTACTGCTCCCGCACCCCGTTTGGGCGGAATTGCCCGGTGCCGGCATCGGTATAAGATAGGTAACCCTTTGGCTGGCGGCCCAGCGCATCATAGGCCATCGGCGTAATGATGTCGAGGCCGGCCGGCGAGGCGGCTTTCGCCACCCGCTGCAACGGCCGGCCGAGCCCGTCGAGGTATTCGGTCTCGGTGGAGACCTCTTCCTTCGGGCGAGCCTCTATCCCCGTGGCGTCAGTGACGGGGACACGCAAAGTATGGGTGCGCACGTAGTTTACCGGTTCTGTTGAGGTGACCTGCGGGGGCGTGAACAGCCCCGTGGGCGCAGAGGCAACGGCCCCGTTGGGCAGGTTCTGCGGCCTGTCCGATGCCCTGGTCCACACCGTCGCCTCACACTCCCCTGCCGGGGAGGTGGCCGAGAGCGTCACCTCCACCAGCAGGCGGGGCCCAGCCTTGCCACCGACCTCGTCCTCGGCGTAGTAGGAGGCCGGGGTGCCTGGTGCCAGCTGGCCCGTCGTGAGCGTGGCGCCCGTATGCACGGGCACCGTGCCCGCCGCCGTGTCGTACCAGCGGACCGTGCCCTGCCCCTCGGCCGTGAGCGTGGCCGCGCCGCCAGAGCAGGCATAGGCCGTCAGCTTCGGCAGCACCTGGGCCGAGATCGCTGCCGGGACAGTAATCGTTAGGAAAAGAAAAAGCGCGCGAAAGGGTATAGCTGTTCTCATGCTAGAATACTTTTATAGTCGAAATGTTCGATTGAAACTGAATAAACATGCAAGGAGCCTTCCGGCTACTGCCCGGCATAGCGGTATTCGTGGGCCTTTAAAAGATTGCCTTCATGGTCCTTGACCGCCTTCAGCCTGCCTAGTTCGTCGTATTCATAGTAGGTCGTGCGGCCATTCGGGTCTGTCAAGCTCGTCACCCCCACCAGCGGGTCATAGGTGTAAAGGGTAACCATGGCACCAGGAAGCTGGTCTCTTAGACCGCCAAGCGCCTCTAACTGCAACTGGCTTAGTTCAGTACTAGCGGCAAGGGACTCCATCGCTGCAGATCCACCCAGGGCAAATTCCACCTCCGAATAGGTGGCGTTGCTTATCTTTGCGATAGGATAAGAATAATCGTAACTCCAGAGATATGTTATGGGTGTACCATCTGCCTTGGACACTTCTGAAATGTTCCCCTTAACATCATATTTTCTGAATTCCAACCGACCTTCCATGGCGTTATCGACACCTGTATTAGCCAAGATTTCCTCCGGTAGATAGAGTCCTGAGGCAAACTCTTTATATTTGATCTGCTTCTTTACCATCGCTCCGTTTCTGCTTGTAGACTCTTCCACCAAAGAGGCAAGTTGGTAGTTGGCAATAAGCCCTTGGCGTGCTGTTTCTTCGGTTCCGACAGCAGTAACGTCCTGTGGGTACTTCTTCTCCACAACAACCTCGTTGCTCTTGCTGTCTGTCGTAACCACTCGGGTTTTTAGGGCATGCTGCGGATTATCGTAATAGTAATAGTCTGTTCTTGTGATTGGGTTTTGACCATTTAAGTCATAATCAGAGGTTTCTGACTTGTAAATGTAGTTCCACTTAGAGTTCACATGGTATACAGACACATCAAACGGCTCAAAATCATATTCTCTAGGTGGTGAATACTGAAATAGCATTTCGTAGTTCTTCCTTGCAAAAACACTAATTACCTGGCTCGCAATCCTACTGTCAATTTTATAGAAGTTTTCAGACTTTCTGGTATAGACTACTTCATCATTAACCATTTTGAAGTAGTTCTCTTTCAGTGGCAATGCATTATCATATCCCCTCACCGTGTAAGGCACATCTGTAATATCTTCTCCAATGTAGGGGTATGCCCCTACCTCGCTCTCTACATTAAAAGTGTATTCAGTACCCCCGTTTTCAAAGTTCTCTCCGTTGCTAACCAGCACAGAGCTATATAGAATGTTATTAGGTGCTGCTGAAAATGAAGTTGTTAAGCTATTAGAGTGTAATACTATATAGTTCCAATAGACTAAGTATGCGTTAAACTGGTTTGGATCAGGTTGGCAGCGAAAAGCGGTTCTCTTGTTTGAGAAGTAGTTCGAGAAACTTGCATTGTGCTGAGCATACAATAAAGGTCGTCCTGATGATTTACTTAAGTCATCTATGTAGCTGTACTTAAACACCTTTACCTCTGGTTCTACTTTGATTGCGTCATAAGTGGCAATCCTCTTCACGCGGACACCAGGAAACTCTTTGTTATGTGTCACAGTCTCGCTACCTGGAGAGTAAGAAAAACTTGCTCTTCCGAAGTGTCCACTGTACCCTATTAATTCGACTTTGACAACATAATTTTTCCCTGGATAAAAATCTGTGATAATCTTTCTCGACTGATCTTGTTCTACCCTTGCCAACTCCTCTTCAACTCCATCAACTGATAAATAAACAACCAACATGATATGATGATCTTCATCGTAAGTGTCATTTTGGTTATCAAATTCTGCTGTTATTTCTATTTCTTGCCGCTCTTCTACTGTAAAAGGGCCATAGGTGCCTATAATTGGCTCATAGGTATCGAACGCTTCGTCAGTACCCGTAGCTCTTGCATAAGCATTGATTAGAGGTTCAGGAATGTTCTCCGTAACGTGGGCATCATTTCCTTCATACTCTATTTCATTCCATCCTCCTGTTGGGTACGTAACCTTTGATAGTAGCCCAATGGAAGAGAAGTTAGAGTCGGGTTCTCTGTTTCCTCCTTTACCATCAAAAAGCTTTCTTAATGAAGGAGTAGCAGGAAGAGGTACAAGGTAGCCATGGCTCTTGTAAGAGCCATCTGGCTCTACAAAATACCCCCCATTACCTTTCCCGTTGTAGTATCCAAAATGATCCTGTGAGTATGAAAGCCTCTTAGGGGTCTGCTCCAGGTCATTATAGGAGAAAAAGTGTTCTTTTGGTTTTTCTGCAGTTTTCCCTGACTCACTTAATTTGATTAAAAAGGGCCTTCCTTTTTCCACCTCATAAGAGAACTCAACTTTCTTTACCAACTGCTCATTCTTGTCAACTAACTCCATGTACCTAAGTACCCCATCCATATCCTCTAAATCTGAGGGTACCTCATAAGTGAACTTTATTTTGCCAAAACTTGAGGCTGAAATTTCTTTCACCCTCATATAGTCTATAGACATTATTGCGGCGCTAGTTTTGTCTTCATAATTCGGACTTCTTATTATAGTTCCATCTGTATATACACATTCTGCAAATTTAGTTTCTTCGGTCCGCCTAAGGAAGGTTTGAGAAACCCCACTCATATATGTTGAAAATCCACTCTCATAACTGAAAGTAATGTAATCCCCATGAGGGTGCTCAATCTTGGTGAGATACCAAGAACTAGGGACAGGTGGGTCCATTGGTTCCGTAAACATTGGGTCCCATGCTATTCCTGCGGGGCGCATTGCTTGGCTGTATTCTGTGGCACTGCTCCCCCGAAGAAGTATTTGACACCATCTACCGTGGTAATTGTAAACCCGGATTCTTCGGAGGTTGAAAAAGGTTCTATTTTTATTTTTTCATAGGAGCTAACCAATGGCAGGCCATCATCTCCAATAAAGAACTTTCCGGTATAACCGTTAAAGTTGTAGTGAAAGATGTCTGGCTGTGAATCATGTCCACCAGCGGCGGCGGCATTAAGGTAATCCAACAGAGCCTCGTCTTTTTTAGTAAGGTCAGGCTGATTTAGTCTCTGTGTTCCAGGAGCAAGGTCAGGATCACCATAAGCCGTTCTCGTGATAACTCCCCCTGCATTAAGCACCCAGTCAAATCCCACACGAGAAGCGACTGCATTCACTCTGAATCCATTAGAGGAATATCCAATGGAAATTGGTAGACTTAAGTTCTTTGTCGAAAGAGTGTGAAGAGGAATATTCAAGTTAAGTGCCCCAGATGAGTAACTTAACGGAAGGTCTCCATATCTTCCTAGCTCGGCTGAGTTCGGTGATGGAGGTAGGATTGAGGGAAGTTTGAATTCATTTTCCTGAGCACGTACTCCGCAGTTAAAATTGCCTAGGAACAATAATGCGAGAATCAAATAAGTTCGCCGCCTCAAGTATCTTTTAGCTTGACCGAGCGCCTTGAGGGAAGGTTGAAAGAATACCATATTATGTGTTAGTTGGTGATGTCGTTTTATCCCCTCCAAAGGGCTTTCCTATAGACTCTGCACCACCGCTAGATTTTCTTTTAAAATCTAATCACCTGATTTTATGAGCCTTAATAAGGTTCTCTCCAAAGAATATTATACTCGTCGAAATACCTGTTTATCTATATATACTAATTATTAAATATTGGGTTGCAGTTGTATGCTGCTTTTTTTGTAACAGGGTTGATCAAACACCAGTACGGCTGCAATACGGAGTATATAATCCTACGAGTAATTTACCGTAAGCGCTTTATAGCATATCAGTCCAGTAATAAAACTTGCACGGTACTTAGAATAAGCAGTAAAGTCAGCAGTTTTGAGCTTGAAGCAGACAGTTACGCGGGAAAAGTAATTCTCAGCTTCTAGCTAATTTAATTCAGCGGCTCCTCATAGCAGTAGCTCCTGTTGAACTTTAATTTGAGCACGCATGTATAGCGCCTCTCCAAGTACAGCACTAACTCTTCAGCTATCCACTTCCAAGGCTTAATCACACTGCGAAGCTGGCTCGACTGCTCACACGTGCGCAAATGGATTTACTAAACGCTGAACATGGGCTGAAAGCAAGCCAGATTGCGCATCTGGTTCGGGACAGTGAGCGGACAGTGCAGCGATGGCTTCACCGCTATGAGGCTGAAGGGGTGCAAGTGCTCTATGAGGCGCCCAGAAATGGCAAGCCAGCTAAAATGACCCAGGTTTATCAGGACAAATTGCTGGGTAGCGTGCGCCTTCGGCCACGGGCCCTGAGACTAGATTTCTCGCTCTAGACCTTGGAGCGGTTCTCTGACTTTATAGCCGAGCAGACCGGTATCGGCATCAGTACCGAGGCCGTGCGCTAGCACCTGAAGGGCAGAGGCATTGTGTTGTCTCGCCCCCAACACAAGATCAGTAGCCCCGATTCGGAGTACCTGATAAAAAAAGGAGCTTAAAGAGAGGGGAGCATCTAGAAGAGAATGCCATCTTCTACAATGCCGATGAGTTCAACATCAGCAGACAGCCAACGATGAAGGCCATGTAGAGCATGGTAAGCCTGCAGGTAATGATTCCTACGCCCGGCAGCCCACTAGGCACTACGGCAAGGGGCCGTCGATTACCACAGCGGCCAAACCGTGTTGCTGATACAGAAACGAAAGAAAAGGAGCAGGTAGGCCAACTGCTGGAAGAACTGCTGGCTAGACATCCCGGTAAGACCATGTATGAGGCCTAGGACAATGCCGACACCCATAGCGGGGAAGGTGAAAGAATTGGTGCGGGCAGCGGCAGGCAGGATCTGCTCTATCTACCCACCTACAGGTATAGTTGGTATCCACTCTTTTAATAGCACCAACCACACCGCACACAGAACCAAAACAGACAGGGCCAAAGTCCGACTCTTTCATTCTTGCTGTTAATTGTTGGCCCTTCTCAAATTGTAGCTCCCTGATTTTCTCAGACAGCTTGACATTATCATTATACATAGAGTTCAGCGTGATCTGCTCAACTTGTCCGACCTACCATGTGCATCTTTCCAGCAGGTGGAGGAGAAAATGCATAAGTTTATTGTCAAGAGTATTGAGCTCAATAAAAAGTACGACCATCTCACGGGCATCAAAGGCTTGCCCAAGGAGAGGGTGCTGATCATGAACTGGCCGCCCTACAGGGACACTAGAGAAGAGGAACAGCAAGCCCCGATAAGGTGCTCGTTATCCTGTTTGCTGAGCCAATCTCATCAAATCCTCCATAAAATGGTTCGGAATTCGTACACTTAAGAGCACAAATACAATTTCAAGCGCTAGCTACTACTGAAGTGGTTAGCGCTTTTTTATTATCATACTGGCTTAAAGCAACCATTTCACGTAGAATCAACTCCTTTAATCCATCAATCACTATACAAACATATTTATATTTACTACAAAGAGGCAACTCTATAGTTCCTGAAGTGTGACAGGTTTTTAAGTGTACTTCGATATTATTTCAGCTCAATACATCCGGTCAAACTGAGGCAGTCTCCTCCTCCTTGAGGAGGTGTTGCTGGTGACTGTGTATTCTCTTAATCAACATTCAGGAGTGTACTTAAACTGTGTCATTTTCATATTTCACCTTACCTCAAAGGAGAGGCTGTATACTTATCTTACTCCACTATCTCTCTAACATATACCTCATTCTCATCTGTGGCAATCAACCTATCATTAGGCTTAGTATTAAGTATCTTCTTACAAACAATGTCTATATCTGGACAAGAACCTACTTCTTTAGAAATTGATAAGACAACTTGCCATTGCTGAAAAAAAATACTGTAAATCCCCTTTTATTTGGCTTATTTTAACAAAGGCGTTAGTCAGGATTAAAACAATGATAACAGATTGACAATAAAATGAGAATTGCAATAGTACAGTTAGAACCAATAAAAGGAAATATTGAAAGAAACACAATGATTCATATAGGTTGGATAAACCAAGCGATTAATTTGCATACTGACATGATTGTTTTTCCTGAGCTATCATTGTCCAGATATGAACCAGAATTAGCCATATCTCTGGCTACCAATCAAAAAGATAAAAGGTTAGACTGCTTTCAAAAGCTAAGCGACGAAAATAATATCACAATAGGAATTGGGCTGCCGATGAGAGAAGAAGAAGAACTATATATTAGCATGATAATATTTCAACCTGAAAAAAGGAGAATAACATATTCTAAACAATATTTATATCCAACTGAAGTATCAACCTTTAAACCTGGATCTAACCCGCTAGTTCTTAAATTTGAAACCGATATTGTTGCACCTGCCATATGCTATGAGTTATCAAATAAAGAACATTACGAATTTGCTGCCCAAAATAATGCTACTGTATATTTGGCAAGTGTATTGAATTCTGTTAATGGTATAGATTCAGACTTAAAGAAGTTGAGTGATATTGCAAGAAGTTATAAAATGGTGACTTTCATGGCTAATTTTATTGGAGAATCAGGTGGATACAAATGCGCAGGAAAGTCTTCCATTTGGAATGAAAACGGTGAAATAATTAAACAACTTGGAGACAAAGAAGAAGGTTTAATGATTTATGACACAGAAACTAAAGTATTATTAACGGCCACCAATACGCGGTATAGCCAATAAGGCTTTCGGTGGTATGCGAAGGGTTGTAGCCCACCTCAACTTTTAGTGTAACTAATACTGGCTATACGGCAGCATGTTCTTTGTTACAATCAATGTTATTTTACTTGGTTTACCTACCTTTATAGTATCAGGAACATGATACTAATGCCGGAAGTCATGTCTATCATAGTTTCGCTTTGTGTTTTTATACATCGTTTCGTCATCAAAGAGGAAGCAAAACGGCAGGGCGAAGCTGTTACAGAATAGCAGCAGCTGTTACAGAATTTTATACATTGCTGCTGCAGACAGCAACTCAGGCAGTGGAAGTGGCGCTTTCACCTTAGGTGAAATTTTATCAATGACAGGATTCCTTTGATGTACTGCAGCATGCATCAGTTCAGGTAAACATTTCCATACACAAAAGCATGGTTAAGAAAAGAGAGAAATGAAATTAATTTCCTTGCTTTGCCAAAAATTATGAAACGCCAGACTCTATCTGTAACCAGCGCCGTTATTACGTTTATCTGGAGTGTGCTAGCACTTGTCATACTCCTCCAGATTTACATCACCCACATTATGCCCCTCGCTGAGAGCCTAGTATATGTGACCGTGCTGGTGCTGGGGCACATGGCAGGTGCTCATGCGCTCGGTGACCTGGTTTTGCCCTACTTTATCCGGAATAAGCAGATGCTCCGCTTCGTAATGGTTCTGCTGCTCAGTTGTGTAACACTAGCGGTCGTATTGGCATTTGTAGATGTATGGCTGGAGCATGTGCTGCACTTTAAAACCCCTACACCCGATGGTACTCCACTTCCATTCGCCCCGCGCGTATTGGGCTTATTTGTGGGTATCCTGCTCACGAGCAGCGCCATTTGCGGTATCAGGTTTTATACCGAGCACAGCCGGATGGAGAAAAAGCACCAACAGTTGCGGGCAGAGCACCTGGAGGCAGAGCTTAAATTGCTACGCGACCAAATAAACCCCCACTTCATGTTCAATGTGCTCAACAGCATTCACGTACTGATGCACAGAGACACTCAAAAGGCGTCGAAGGTCCTGTTTCAGTTTGCCGATATGCTCCGCTACCAGCTCTACGATTGCTCCCAGCCCTCTATCCCGCTGGAGCAGGAGATTGCATACCTGCAGAATTTTGTAAACATCGAGAAAGTAAGATGTGGAGATGAGCTCCGCCTCCACTGCGAATGGCCGCCGCAAAGCCACGGCTACAACATTGCTCCTTTTATACTGGCGCCCTTTGTGGAGAATGCATTCAAACATGCCTCCCGGTCTGCCGAAGGAGAAAGCTATATCGACATAAAGCTAAGCATAGAAGACAGTGAAGTATACCTAGAGGTCAGCAACTCGTGTTATGCTGCAACGGAGGCGAAGCGGGATTTCCAAGCAGGCGGTATCGGTCTGGAGAATGTGAAGAAACGACTGGCGCTTTTGTACCCGAACTGCTGTGCTTTGCAGCTGCAGGAAAGAAACGGTGTTTACCGTGCCAGTCTAAGGCTTAGGCTGCACCAGCAAACCACTCCAGCACTGGAATTACAAGCTTAAAAAACGACGGCAGATGAAAATGAAATGCATCATTGTAGATGACGAGGCACTGGCCCGCGAAGGGATGGCGCATTACGTGGCCCAGGTCGATTACCTGGAGTTGGTGGGTAGCTACAATAGTGCTATCGCAGCGCAGAACGCATTGCAACAGCAACAGGTAGACCTTATGTTTCTGGACATCAACATGCCTGGTATCACCGGACTAAACCTACTGGAGCTTCTGCCTCATCCGCCCCTCACCATACTGGCCACAGCCTACCCCAACTACGCACTGGAGGGCTTTAAGCTGGATGTACTCGATTACCTGCTCAAGCCAATCCCGCTGGAGCGTTTCCTGAAAGCGGTGAACAAGGCCAGGGATTATTATGTGCTTAAACAAAAGCAGGTTTCAGAGCCTCAGTTGACCGAAACGGATTATATTTTTGTAAAGCATAACAAGCTGTTTGAGAAAGTTTTCCTGGCCGATATCCTCTACATTGAAGGCATGCAGAATTACGTGCAGCTCCACACTACTACCCGCAAACTCATCGTGCACCTCACTTTTAAGGCGCTGGAGCAGACCCTGCCGGCACAGCAGTTCTTCCGGATCCATAAATCGTACATCATCAGCCTGAGCCATATACGGGCACTGAGCGGGAACAACGTTTTGATCGGCAACGAAAGCCTGCCCGTAGCCCGTGGACAGCGCGCGCTGCTGATGGAGCGGATCGGCCATAAATTACTGCATTAAGCTTCTGCAACTGCAATGGCAGTTAAACACGTGAAACTAGAATCAACCTACTATACAAAACTATGAACAAAAAAACTTTGGCCCTTCTCCTGTTTTTCTGTACTTCTTCCTTACTCTATGCTCAGGACAATGCCCTTTGGAAATTCAAAACGAATGACAGGGTATACGCTTCTCCCCTGGTTGATGGAGATTTGGTCTATGTAGGAAGCGGCGACCATAAGTTCTACGCTGTTAACAAGAAATCCGGTAAGAAGGTATGGGAGTTCAAGACAGCGGGCGCTGTGCACTCCTCTCCTGCCGTTGTTGATCAAAACGTGTACTTCGGAAGTGCAGACGGCACTTTGTACGCCCTGAATAAGCAAAGTGGAAATCTGCTGTGGAAGTTTAGCGCTGCAGGTGAGAAGGTTTATGACCTCTGGGACTATTATCTGTCATCACCCAGGATAGCAGAAGGCACTTTGTACTGGGGCAGTGGCGACGGGCACCTATACGCTCTGGAGAGCAGTTCCGGCAACTTAAAGTGGAAGTTCAAGACTAATGGTGTGGTACACGCCACTCCGGCTATAGAGGATGGAAGAGTATACTTCGGTAGTTTCGACGGCTTGTTTTATGCTCTGAATGCAGGTAGTGGTGAGCTGATCTGGAAGTTCCAGACTGTTGGCGATACACACTTCCCAAAGGGGGAGATACAGGAAGGAGCTGTTGTGAAGGGCGGGGTGGTATACTTCGGCAGCAGAGACTACAACCTTTATGCACTCGACGCCAAAACTGGCCGGGGAAGATGGAACATGAAGGAGCGCGGCAGCTGGGTTGTTGCCACTCCCCTGATTTACAAAGACAGGCTCTACGTTGGTACCTCTGACACGCACGCCTTCTACAGCCTGAATAAAACCGACGGAGAAGTACAGTGGAAACTGCCGCTGAACATGCGGGTATACGGAGCCGCCATAGCGCACGAAGACATCCTGTACTTTGGCTGCTTTAACGGCAAACTTTATGGAGTACATAGTGAAACCGGTAAGATTGTGTGGGAGTTTCAGACGGAAGAGAGTAAGAAAAACTATGCCTCTGTTTATGATGAAAAAGGCAGGTTCAGGAAAGATTTCATACTGTATGGGGAAACCATGGAAGCAGTAAAAAGCTCGGAAAGCAAGATACACTTGCTGGGCTCTGTTCTTTCCAGACCGGTCATCGATGAAGAGGTCATTTACTTCGGCAGCTCCGACGGATATCTGTATGCGGTTAAATTCAAATAACCAGGGTATAAAACACTATGCTCTCACACCTGACTTTAGCTACACGATGGGTATAAAACCAATCACGACAGAAAGGCTACTGCTGATCCCTTTCACGCTTGAAACAGCAACATCTCTTTTGAAAGGGGACCTGAGCGTGTTGCACAAACTCGGCCTTAAGATAACTAACCATTGGCCTGACCAGGAGGCAACAGAGACACTGCCCAAGATCATCCTAAACCTGGAGCTTCCAGGTGGGCCTACCGGCTTTGAGTCTTGGATGGTGGTGCTCCGGGAAGAGAAGGCGGTTATTGGCGATGCTGGCTTCAAAGGCGGGCCGGACACATGCGGAGCAGTGGACCTGGGCTATGCAATTATTGAGCAGGAGCAACGGAAAGGTTATGGACTGGAGGTGGCCCAGGCGCTAACTGGATGGGCGTTGAGCCATCGGGAGGTACAATGCGTTACTGCCAGATGCCTCCTAGAAAATACCGGCTCCATCAGAATACTCGAGAAGCTGGGGATGTGTGAAGTGCACAGAGATGAGGACATGATATACTGGCAGACTTCCAATCATGCTTCAGCTCCTGGCGCAGCGACTTCTTAAGGAATGCCCAGCCGAAACGCTACATATAAGCATTAACGGCACTGCATAGCTCCCCTTAGCCTGTACCGCATTTTGATGTACGGTAGCTATGATTTGATGAAACGCTATGGCTCAGGCCGCAACACCTCCCAGGCATACACCAACGGTTAGTTTACGAAGACAGTCATCAGAATTTATTTTGTTGCTTTGCGGGAATCATTTTCACTTCAGCCTCGCAAAAGTTTGGAGGCCACACTACCGCAAAAAAATAAAATTATGACGACAATGTACCTCTGCCTCGTAGTGCTTCTGTTTACACAAGCTGCCCTGCTTGATGTTTTCTACTCCCTGGACCTGCAAGTTCTGGAATTGCTGCATGGCAGCAGGCTTGCCCTAGTCGATTTTATGCTGCTGTTTCTTACAGATACAGCCTATGCCATTGGTGTACTGGTTCCTATCTCTCTGTACCTGGCAGGGTACATCTGGAAAGACAAAGCGCTGAAATTTAAAGCTGTTCAATATGTCTTCGCTATGGCCCTTAATGTGCTGATTGTTGGAACCCTCAAATATTCAGTTGACCGACCAAGGCCGTTTCTGAACAATGCAACTATTACACAGCTAGCTGAGGCAGACAGCTCATCGTTTCCGTCAGGTCATACTGCCTTTGCGTTTACGGCCGCTGTGACATTGGCCCTGATGTTCCACAGCAACCTGTTTCGTGGAGTAGTTTTAGTATGGGCACTACTGATCGCTTACTCGAGGCTGGCATTGGGCGTGCACTATCCCAGCGATGTATTAGCATCTGTGTTGCTTGGCAGTCTGGCCGCAGTGCTTACAGGTTACAGTTTCAGGAAACACATGCTTGTGTCTCCCATTATCAGGAGACTTCTTTAACTAATTACAGAATCAGAGATGCATACTTACGCTACACTATAAACCTGCCTTAGTATAAACGTAACAGTTTGAGCAACATGAAAGACACTACTACCCCATCAGGTAAAACCCCATTTACCAGATATCAGATTTTCATCATCGCCATTCTGGCGCTTCTGCAATTTACGATTGTGCTCGATTTTATGGTGCTATCGCCGCTGGGTGCTCAGCTGATACGGGAGTTGTCTATAACGCCGCAGCAGTTTGGCTGGGTGGTATCAGCCTATGCTTTCAGTGCAGGGACATCGGGATTATTGGCAGCTGGCTTTGCAGACAGGTACGACCGTAAGAAGCTGCTGTTAATATTCTATGCAGGCTTTATAGTGGGCACTTTGCTCTGTGGTCTTGCAACAAACTACCTTTCGCTACTGTTGGCACGCATCGTTGCCGGCGTGTTTGGCGGAGTTATCGGTTCCATATCATTTGCTATCATCACGGATCTTTTCCAGCTTCAGATGCGCGGACGTGTGATGGGCTTTGTTCAGATGGCTTTTGCCATTAGCCAGGTGATGGGAATCCCGCTAAGCCTGTACCTGGCAAATGCGTGGAACTGGCAGGCTCCTTTCCTGCTACTGGTAGGTATCAGTGTGCTGGTGGGCATAGCCATTATGGTTCGTATGCAGCCGATCAGGGAGCATCTCCTCCTGCAGTCCGACCGAAATGCTTTTAAACAATTGGGACATGTATTGTCGGACAGGCATTATCTCAAGGGCTTTGGCGCCAACATACTACTTTCTACTGCCGGTTTTATGATGATGCCTTTTGCCAGTGCTTTCACCGTCTATAACCTTGGCGTCAGCCTCGACGAACTACCCCTTATTTACCTGATTACTGGCCTTTGTGCCATGGTAGCAGGTCCATTGGCAGGTAAGCTAAGTGACCAGATTGGCAAGTATAAGCTTTATTCTTGGGGATCTGTGCTCTTTATGGTAGTGATCCCTGTATACTGTAATCTTGGCACACCGCCACTATGGTTCGTTATTCTGATGAATGTGTTCATTATCATCGCCAGTGTCGGGCGCATGGTATCAGCTTCAGCCCTGATGACTGCCATTCCTGAACCAGCAGACAGAGGTGCTTATATGAGTATACAGTCATCGATTCAGCAAATGGCCGGAGGTCTGGCATCGGTAGTGGCCGGACTGATTGTTGTGCAAACCAGCAACGGCAAGCTTGAACACTACGACTTAATCGGGTACACCGTGGTAGCCACAACATTGTTAACTGTTTTTACCATTTACAGCATCGATAAAGCCATCAAGCAGAAAGCGGCCAGCGCAATTGCTAAGCATCCTGCAACTGCCTGAAACAAGTTGACCTATCGATATACTTTAACCAAACATTAGCGGCAGCATGTTGTAGGTAGCATTATTTGGAAGCCTTGCAACTAACTGGTCTGGTGTTCTTCGGCCACAGCGCCATGAACAGAGCCCTAGGATATGGTATCAAGCGTACGGATGGTATAAAGCACATACTTGAGTCTGGATCAGTAAGCCTAAAAGTTCTTTTTAGCCCAATGTCGTAGGCGATTTAAAAATAAATGAGCACTTAAAGTATGAAAAAAGCTATTCATTCCAGCCTCATGATAATCATTATCGCTTCAATAGCTTTATTTATTTTCGAAAATATGCAATTCAACCAATACACATCCTATCAAAAAAATAACGAAACAGAAGACATGAATATCTCAATCAACGAAGATGCACCAGTGAAATCCTATGCTGAAATCGAAATCGCGGCACCTGCTGAAAAGGTTTGGCAAATATTAACTACAATCAATGACTGGCCTACGTGGCAATCAGAAGTAACAGAAGCCAATCTGAGAGAAGATCTCAAAGAAGGTAGTGAATTCAAATGGAAAGCGGGTGGACTATCATTTTCTTCAAAAATTCACACTGTCAGTCCCAAAATTAAATTCGGTTGGACAGGAAGAACATTTGGAGCAAGTGCAATACACAATTGGTACTTTGAGGAAGAAGGTGAAAAAACCGTAATAAAAGTTGAAGAAAGCCTGCAGGGTGTGTTTCCACAATTATTCAAGGACTACTTTCAGAACAATTTAGATAAAGGTGTGCAGAAAAACTTACATGAATTAAAAAGGGCTTCTGAAAAGTAGAGCATGTTTTAAATTTGGGAGTATTAACGAGGAAGGCACTTGCTTCCTTCCATTACCTGTATGGCTGCATGAGAATGAACTTCAAATAAATTCTTCCTCTGCCTTGCAGGCCTCCTCTCCAGCTATTCTTCTCACCTTGGTGATAAACCAGAGCTCTTCGGCGGTGGAATGCTATGAGTCGATAATGAGGAAGTCTTTTTTCTCCTGCCAGACAGGAGACCTGTGAAAGGGTGACTCTATCTGAGGACCGCTCCACGGTTGATCTGATGGGCAAGGAGATGATGAGCGACATTAAGGAAATACAGGCAAAGCCAAGTTTAAGCGAGGCAGGGGCCGCAATAACATAACTTGCTCTCTCAGCTGTACAAATGCTTGTCTACATATCAGCTTTGCGGCTTAGTCTCCTCAAATCATCCATAAACTGGTTCGAAATTCGTACATTTAAGAGCACCACTAAGTTTAAAGGCCTTGTAAATATAGCTTGCAGGACTTTTTTTGGGGCTATCTGATAATTTTTATATAATAAAAAGTCCCACTGTAAAACAGCGGGACTTTCCCATGTCTAACTTAGAATTATATGGGGCGATTTATTTTACTTTCAATTTCACGTTTCTAAACAGCAGTATCCCCACCACAAACACCAGCAGAACACTCAGCACCAGTTTATATACACCTGCATACACTGTTGTAAAATCAGATGAACTGGTAAAGCTATGCCTTGGCTCTTTGGCATAGTCAGCATTCGTGAAATTGACTTGGTTGAACAGGAAAGGATAGTAGAACTCCCGAAGCGAATCGTGGTACTGGGTGGCACTCTGCAGGAAACCCACGTATGACGGCAAATCAGAGCCGGCCATGGCATTGAAAATGGTCTGCACATTTACCGGCACCGACCACACATTGAGTTGCTCCACTAACTGATGTCGTGCTTGCAGCCCTTGCTGATACTCCTGCGCTAAGTCCGCCACGGCCACATCGCCTAAGTGGTGGAAAGCATAGTACCAACGCCAGGCAAAGCGCCCCTGAATTTCGGTGGTATCAGTCCACTGCGGGTAGAGGGAGAAGAACTTGTCCATGGTTTCGCGCTTGGGTTTGTCCCAGCCGCCGTGCACCACCTCGCGCTGCTTGATGGTAAGCTCCAGTGCCTGCGGCATAGGCCGCTTCACGGCAATGTACACGTTCAATAACGCAGGTACAATAATGGTGAGCGTCAGCCATACCCCCAATAGCGTCACCGCATTGAAAGCAGAGTTCTTCTGCAGGGCCGCCACTAAGAAAGCCACGCCAAACCAGAAGAGGCAGTAAAGCACCACCACCCCTAGCCAGAGCGCCACACGTTCATCCGGCATCACCTGCCCCAACACCATCGCCACCACCGAGAGCAGCAAAGCCAAGCCCAGCACCAGCATCATCCGGAACGTCAGCTTCGCGCTTACAATTAAGGGCAAGCCAATGGGCTGCGACAGCAACAAAGGCAAAGTACCCTGCTCCTTTTCTATAGACAATATATTAAAACATAGCCCGATGATGAGCAGTGGGAACAAGTATACCAGTACAAAGGCCAGATCAAAGTTTCCCGACAGTACTTTCAGCGGATTGATGTTCTCGGTGTCATAGAGCTGCGACTGCAGGTTGAGCAGGCGAAGCTTGATGTAGTATGGGTTTACGTCGCGCTGCCCCAGCGATAGGCTAGCCCAGGAGTCCGGATGGTTGACAGCGAAGGTGGAATGGTAGTAGCCAATGTCGCCGGCGTCTGTTCCATCAGGGTATTTGGCTTTCAGCTCCTCAATGTTCTTCTCGGTCAGCACATCCAGAGCAGCGATGTTTTCCTGCTGCCTTGCTATCTCCGTGGTGCCATAGTAAATACCATACAGGCCGGAGAAAAGCGTCAGCAGGGTCAGGATCAGCAGTCCTTTATCGGCTCTAAAATTAAGCCATTCGTATTTTATCAGTATCCAGAATTTATTCATCGCTTAGGCAACTTTAGTTTTGTCAATCAGCTTCATACCTACTGTGCAAACCAGCACCAGCCACAGAAACAGGGCGATAAGTGACACAAGGTGATTAGCGAGTGCCCAGCCGGCCTTAGGTGTTTCATACTCAAAAGGCTGAAATTCCTTCCAGGTGTCGCTGCTCAGGCGTGTTTCTTTGTCGCCATACTTTAGCTGGGTTGCCTGAATGTGGTTCAGCCCCTGTGCCAGGTTATAGCGGTACTGCTCTGCCTCGTTCTGGAAATTCACATAGTGGTTGAAATCAGAACCGGCCATACCCATCGACAGATGCCGCACAGCCAGGTAAGGATTCAGGAAGCCCGCATACTCTGAAATGCGGTTCTGCATTCGGAAAATATCGGTCAGCTCGTTGAAATGCTCCTGGTATACTTTAGTGCTGTGCTCCTCTCCTGCGGCCATGCGTATTCCGTCGAAGTTAACGGGCAGCTCTTCCACAGAAGACACTTTATACTTCTCCAGCAACTCGTTCTTAAGCGCCTCGGTGCGTTCGTCCTGTCCGCTGCTGTGCCCGTCTATACCTTTGGCTACCTCTTCGTGCACATCGGCCTCCAGTTGCGCCTTGGTTGGCGTGGTGTAGAGCGTTGCACCTAAGTTGGCTGTTGCTTTCGGGATGATCACACAGCAGAGAATCCAGATGCCCAGCAAGGTAACTAGTGCAGTGCTGGACCGCTGGTGCAGAGCCGAAACCACCACCGACAGCACGATGAAAATGAAGAAGTACACCAAGTAAAACCCGATAAACAGCAACAGCCTTTGTAGTAAATCGCCGTTTAGCTCAAAGCCTCCCCGGCCAAACAACAAAAGAGCAGCCAGCACTAAAGCCGGTGCCACAACCAGCGCCACCACTTTGCTAAAACCGGCAATCTTGGACCAAGCCACCTGCCGCAGCGATGTGCCCTGGCTCAATAGTATCTTTAGCGTGCCTGTCTCCTTCTCTTGCGTAAAGGCACCGAAACAAAGAAAAATAATAAGCAGCGGAATAAGCATTTGCAGCACAAAGGCCACCGTCATCTCGCCGAAGCGGATGAGCGAAGACGACTGCTGCGCCTGGCTGAAGTTGGCGCTGTTCTGCTTGTGCGCTTCCATGTACACCGAGGCACCGGTATAGGAATCCATACCGAAATCGAGGAAACTGATGCTGGACTTGGGGCGGAAAGCATAAGAGCCATAGTGTGCCATGCGGTGCGGGTGTCGTGCTTCAGAGTTGGCAAACTGGTCGTTTACCGTCTGCTGGGCCGCGTCGCGCTCGGCCTGCAGCGTGCTGTAGCTGTGCAAACCTACCACGGTGGCTGCCAGCAAAAGCAGCAGCACAATGGCGCTAAGCACAACAAAGCGGCTATCACGGAGGGTACTGATGAATTCTTTCTGTGCTATACTTCGTACCATCATTAATTATGCATGTAGTTAAGGTATAGTTTCTCCAGTTCGTTGGCGTTAAGGGCAGTAGTCGAGAGCACATCCACCAACTCTCCCTCGCGCATAATCCCCACACGCGTACCTACTTCTTTGGCCCGGAAAATGTCATGCGTAGCCATGAAGATAGCCGTACCCTGACCGCTCAGCTTGAGCAGCAGGTCCGAAAACTCATTGCTGGCTTTGGGGTCGAGACCTGAGGTAGGTTCATCGAGCAGTAGCACCTTGGCGTGCTTGGCCACGGCTATAGCAATACCTACTTTCTGACGCATACCTTTGGAGTAACCTCCTACTTTGCGCTTGGCCGCTTCGGCTGGCAATCCGGCCTGCACCAGGTAGTCCATCAGCTCCTTCTCGCTATAATCAAAGCCGGCCAGGTTGCTGAACAGCGCCAGGTTCTCCAACCCCGTTAGGTTCGGATATAGCATCACATTCTCCGGGATGTAAGCCAGGTGCTCCTTTACTTTAGTAACATTGCTAGCCACCTCCAAACCATTGATATAGGCGGCACCGGAAGTTGGCTGTATAAACCCCAGGAAAAGGTTAATGGTGGTAGACTTGCCGGCACCGTTTTGCCCGAGCAGACAGAATATCTCGCCAGCCTCAATCTGCAGGTTAAGGTCGCGCAGCGCCAGCTTATCCTGGTACTGCTTGCAAAGTTTACGGGCTTCTAAAACGTATTCCATTTTCTTTGATGATGATGTTTAATGAGTTTAAACTTAATATTTTGGTTTCTTCCGCTGGTGCGAGCTTGCAGCTCGTACTTTTCCTTTTTCAGTTAGAATGCTAAAGATTTATTTGAAAAGCGGTACGAGCTGCAAGCTCGCACCAGCCCTATTTGGTTAAAAAGTATAGCCAATCGTCGCCATTAAATTGCGTGGCGCACCCGGACTAACACGGAAATAGTCGTAGCCACCCACAAAATATTTCTCATCGAGCAGGTTGTTCATATTGAGGTTAAATTTAAACTTGTTGATGTTATAGAACAGGGCTGCATCCACAGTCGCGTAAGAAGGCCAGTAGTCCCAGAATAGCTCGCCGGTACCCACGCGGCTGGCCTGGTTCTCCATGCGGCGCTTGCTTACCTGGTGTCCGCCTATTGCAAAGCCAAGCCCTCGCAGCGCCGGCAAATCGAAAGTATACTTGGCCCACAAACCAGCACTGTGCTTCGGTGCATTGGCTAGTGGCATACCATTTTCTGCTGCCACACTTGCCTGCAATACTTCTGTGTGATTATAAGCATAGTTGAAGTTCAGACTCAAAGTAGAACTCAGGTTACCGGCCAGTTCAAGTTCTGCTCCCCGCGAACGCGCTTTGCCGTTTTGCTTGTAGATGGGATTGCCATCGGCTGTGAATTGCTCCGTTGGCACCAGCATATTCTGCTTCTCAATCTGGTAAAATGAAAGTGTGGCAAACAAACCTTTGTTAAAGAACTCACCTTTTAAACCAGTTTCTACCTGGTAGCTTGTTTCGTTTTCGAATGGTTTACTATTGCCATAGCGCTCCGGAAACTTAATGAACTCAGGTTTCAGCGGCTTAAATCCCTGGCTGTAGCTGGCAAAGTAATTCAGGTTATCCTGCAGCGAATAGGTTACGCCCAGGCGCGGCAAAAGCACGTTCTGTACAATCTGCTCTTCTCCATCGCCATAATCGCGCTCATCACTAAACATCTCATACCGCAAACCTGCCAGTACGCTCAGCCTGTCAGTCAGTTCCATCTGGTCCTGCACGTAAATACCGGTGGTGTTGTAAACAGCGTTAATGTAGTCGATAAAGAATTGCGGTGTTGGGCGACGAATATACTTCGTGGCATCCTTCAGCTCGTACACCGGATTGTTCAGTTCCAGCGTCAGCGGAACAGGCTTGCCATCTACTAATCTCTGACGTGCCTCCCAGGTCGTACTGCTTTTGTCGGTGTCGAATTCAATGTAATCCGCACCCAAAGCTATTTTATGCTTTATGCTGCCGGTGTTGGCATTCAGGGCGAAGTAGCCCGAGAAGCTGTTGGTATACTCCTCTGCCACCCGCTCATAATAGCGCAGGTTCATGATGGTGTTGGCAGGCGCATCGGCATACGTGTTCAGTGTGCGGTGCTCTTTCAGGTCCTCCGAGTAAGTGAACTTCAGGTAAGAGGCATTAAAAGAAAGCCAATCTGTAAACTTGTGATTGAGGGAGGCATTCAGGTAAAAGTCGTTTACCTTGAAGTAGTCGTTTGGCTGGTTAAGCGCAAAAGAAAAAGGCAGGGCAAACAAATCACCGCCACGCACTACCAGACCACGATCCAGATAGCCATTAAAGTTACTATATACCATCTCCGCGTTGATTGTCGTCTTATCGGTTGGCAGGAAAGTAACCGTTGGTGCTATGATGACTGCTTTGTTGTCGATCACGTCACGGAAGGTCTCAGTATCTTCGTAACTGAAGTTGAGGCGGTAAAGCATGGTCTCTTCCTCATTTAATGGACCGGTAAAGTCAAGCGCAGAACGCACCGTGTTGAAGCTGCCTACGGAGAAGCTCACCGCCTTGCGCTCTTCGTCCAGCGGCTTCTTCGTCACCATATTTATCGTACCACCTGGGTTTACGTCACCGAACAAAGCGGCTCCAGGCCCTTTCAGCACCTCTACCCGCTCTATGTTGGCGGTAAGCGGCACCCGGAAGAAACCGTTGCCATAGCTATACCCGGAGCGCATGCCGTTGAGCAAACGGAAACCACTTTCGTATCCATTGCGGAAGCCGCGCACCGTCATGTCGTCATAGTGCGAGTAAAGCGTTACGCCGGCGATGTTCTTCACCACATCCGTCAAGCGGTAGGCCTGCTGGTCGTCCATCAGTTCCTTGGTTACAGTGGAGATCGTCTGTGGCACATCAATCACCAAAGAGGCGGTTTTGGTACCAATAAAGCTGTACTCGCTTTTGTAGGAGGTTTCCTTTCGGCCTAATACCTCCACCTCCTGCAGGGCACTGCTGCTGGCATTCATAGTGATATTTAGGGAAGCGGCAGGCGCATCAGCGGTAAGTACCACCTCGCGGTGCTCTTCCTTAAAGCCCAGCCCCCTAACAACTACTGTATGGTTTCCCAGCGGTAGGTTTTGTAAAGTATAAGTTCCGTCAGCCCCCGACACGGTGGCAAAGCTGCCTTGGGTTAATACAACAATGATGCCTTCTGCTGAGCGTCCATCTGATGTTCTTAAGGTTCCGCTGATGCTGCCTGAATTTTGAGCTGTGGCAGCTTGTTGCACAAGTATAAAAAGTATAAGTAGAAGAATCTTCTTCATTTGATTAGGTATAGAATGCCTGTATAAGTGACTGTTTAGTCACTCAATAATTCTGATTATGAACTGGAAGAATTTAAAGAAGAGGCAGGCAAAGCATCTGTTTGCTAAAGTATAAGTATAGCCGTGCATAAGCTTATACTAGTTGCCAAGTTGGCTATCAACAAGTATAAACAAACACCTAAGGCTGCTGCTTTAGAAACAACTGCTTCAGTATGTAAATAAACTATAGGAAAGAAAGTATACCTGCCTAAGCAGTAGGAGGCCCGCGTTGATGGGTATTATTAGGATAGGTAAATTTCCAGGCGAAGCTGTAAGGCTGTACATAACAAACCTCTACCGGGTGTAACCTTAACTCAAATGAAAATGACGGAGACGTGAAGTCAGCATTGTACAAATCATCTATATGGCAATGCTGGTGCTTGGTACTCAATTTGAGATCAGAAGTTGGCGTGGCATCTTCTGTGTGTTTGTGCTCATGCAAAGACAATACCGCAGCCTCTGGTGCCATTACTCTTACGAATAGCACCAGTAGAAGCAAGGAAATATAAGGACGTAAACTATTCACCTTACCGATACTGAGTATTTAAATTGATGCATGTTAATGTTGCAAATATAGCTTTTTGCAACAATGCTGCAAGTTTTAATTATCTATTTAGATATTCATCAATAGATGTAATTACAGTTTTTGGTTATTGTAGAATATTTGGAAGCTTTACCTGCTGGCTTTAATTTAAGTTACAGCGCAAATTGAACATTTGAAATGGTGATCGTTATATTAACTTCTACCAACTATAGTATAAATTCCTAATAATAGTATTGCTTCTACTCTTTATATAACCCAAAGAATTTATCTTATATTATTCCAATATATTATTAACAATATATTATTCCCTACATCCTGCTCTCCGTTTTAATTACAAGGTATTTACAAGTACCCATCTAGCTTTACTACTAATACATTTTTTAAGAATTTATACATACTGATTTAAAGCTTAAATCAATTCTATAGATGTTGCAACACTAAAAATATATTTCAAGTGAATTAAAAGTTATTTCACTTCTGCACCTTTACACTAACCGAGCTATGGACATCGCTGCAAAAATACTTAAATACTCACCTGATATGTACTGCTGCATAAACAGACAAGGGTACATTGTAAAAGTAAGCGATGCTTGTAAAAACTTATTAGGCTATGCACCTCAGGAGTTAGAAGGGAAGGTATATATTGATTTTGTAGCCCCTGAAAGCAGGAAAACCAGTAGACTTGAAGCCAAGAAGGTACTGCAAGGGCACCAAAGCAATGGTTTTGAAAACATTTATATCTGCAAAAACGGCAACCCGGTCTCGCTTAGATGGACAGCACAGTGGGTTGAAGAAGAACAGTTAATGTTTTGTTCGGCACGTAATGCAACTGCACTTGTAAAAGCACGGCAGAAGGCAAACGATAATTACCAGCGTTATAGGGCATTATTTGATAATAATCCGGATGTGGTGTTTCTGGAGGATCTAAATGGAAAAATAACAGAAGTTAACCATGCATTCTGCAATACTTTTGCGCTAGCAAAAGAAGAGGTAATTGGTAAAGTAGCCGCCACCTTTTTATCCCCGGAAATGGCTGTTATTAACCAAAAATCTTTTGAGGCCGCCCTCAAAGGCAACACACTAAGGTTTGATCTATGCTGTCAGGCTACAGAAAAAGGCTTAATAACATTTGATGTAGTTAAATTTCCGGTTGTTGCACAGGGGCAAATACAAGGCGTACAGACTATAGCTAAAGACATTACTCCCATTGTACGCTCTTTCGAAACAATTACCAAGCAGGCACAAAAGCTCAACACTATTTTTGAAAGCATAACCGATGCCTTAATTATGCTGGATAAAGACTGGAAGATTGTTCTGATTAACAGCACCGCCGAAAGTATACTTTGCCTTAACCGTAAGGCAAACCTTGGTAAAGATATAAGAGAAGTATACCCGCCGCACAAGTTTGAGCATTTTTACAGCCACTATACATATGCTATGGCTACAGGTAAGACTGTGCATTTTAAAGCATTCTTTCAGGAAAAAAGCATGTGGATGGAAATAAAAGCTTTCCCTTCCAGAGAAGGTTTATCCATATACTTTAACGATGCAACCGAAAAGGTAAAAGCGCAGCAGGAATTAGAAAGACTCTCTTTGGTAGCCAGCAGAACCGATAATGGTGTAGTTATTACTGATGCCGCTGGCAACACAGAGTGGATAAACGAAGGTTTTACTCAATTAACAGGTTATACTTTGCCAGAGATGCAGGGTAAGAAACCAGGTGCGCTTCTTCAGGGGCCGGAAACCAATAAGCAAACGTTAAAGCTTATCCGCAAAAAGCTAAAACAAGGGATATACTTCAACTCTACTCTTTTAAACTATACCAAGGCTGGTCAAAAAGTATGGATCTCAATGGATATTACTCCAATCCGGAACGAAGACGAACGCATTGTACAATATGTATCCATTCAGCGCGACATAACTTATAAAAAGGAGGCGGAGGAAAAGCAACTCCAAATGACACAAGACCTCTACAGGCAGAACAGAGATCTTCAGCAGTTTACCTATATCGTGTCTCATAATTTACGAGCTCCTGTGGCCAATGCGCTAGGCCTGTCCTTGTACCTCAATAAGGTAAACAAAGACTCCCCTACTTTTGATCGGGCCCTTACATACTTGCATAAAAGCATAACTCAACTGGATGCGGTGCTTAAAGACATCAATACTATTTTATCTGTGCGGGAGAGCCAGGATGTGCTGACTAGTGAGCAGGTAGTTTTAAAAGATACTTTTATGCAAGCCTGCACTCATCTACAGGAGGTCTTACAGAGCTGCAATGCGCAAATTGAGGTAGATATTCCCGATAAGCTTAAATTTAACGCCAACCATACTTCCTTATTCAGCATTTTCTACAACCTCTTATCGAATGCTATAAAATTCCGCTCCGAAAAGAGACAATTGCAGGTTCATGTAAGGGTTTATAAAAAACCGAAGGGTTCTACTGTAATCTGTTTTAGAGATAATGGTATAGGATTCGATGTAGTGAAAGCGGGTAACAACGTGTTTAAACTGTATAAAAAATTTCACCATGAAGCCACCTCCGGAAGAGGCTTGGGTCTTTTTTTAGTTAAAACGCATGTAGAAGTAATGGGAGGCAGCATTGATGTAAAAAGCCAAATAAATAAAGGAACCGAGTTTCTGATATACTTACCCTAATATCATGAAAGTATACAATATTGATGATGATCAGATAAGTAATTTTCTGAATGAACGTATTTTAGAGGAAGCAGGGCTAGCATCAGATATCCGGTCATTTCTCTCCGCTGAAGATGTACTAGCTTATATGCAACAGGACTGTGAGGAGAATCTTCCTGACATCATATTTTTGGATCTGAACATGCCCATGATGAACGGCTGGGAATTTCTGGACATACTGATGCAACATAAAAATGTATTAAAAGATAAATGTCACATTTACATCCTTACCTCCTCCCTCGATATTTCAGATACAGCTCGGTCTAAAGAGTACGACCTGGTGTCTGGCTTTATCCACAAACCTCTCAAGCTAGAAGATGTGCAGCTTATACTTTCCGAGATAGAAGACCAGGCAGGATAACTCAACTTTATACTTTTCTCAGCGCAACCAGTTTCTACTTCAGGTTTTGGGCATCTTGATGTAGAAAGCTGTTCCTTTGTTCTCTTCGCTCTCGAACCAGATTCTGCCTTCATGCCACTCTACTATTGTTTTGATAAGAGACATACCCAAACCCGTTGATGGCTCTCCTCTTAAACCTGGCCGCCTGGCACGGGTAAATTTATCAAAAAGCTCATCATGATAGCGCTCTGGTATGCCAATGCCATTGTCACGGATGGTGATTAGAATTCCCTCGTCTTGCTCCTCTATTTCCGTGGCTATTAGCCCATCGTCGTGAGTAAACTTTATCGCATTAGAAATCAAGTTATTTATTACCTGCATAAATTTGTCCTGGTCTATGTAAGCAAACACAGGTTTATTTGGAGTACTAAGCTTGAAGTTTTTATTTATAAGATTTTCACCTGCTTTATACTGTTCTATTATCTCTCCTATTTTTTCAACCAGGTCTACCCTTCTTTTAAACATACCCGCATTGGCAGATTCCAGGAACTCCTGCTGTACAAAATCCCTGATTAACTTAACACTCTGTGCACTGCTTTTTCTTATGATTTGGACCACGTGTTGCACTTCTTTGTTTTCGTATGAACTGGTACTTTCAGAAAGCATTTCAGCCAAGGCTTGTATATTAGCCAAAGGGCCTGCCAGATCATGCGAAAGTATCTCCAGCACAGAATTCTTTTTAGCTGCAAATCTCTCCAGGTTTCTGATGTTGTCCTTTACCTCTGTAATCTCATCCAGTATGCCGGCAATAAACCGGTTGCCTTCTGAATTTTTTATAAGGTGTGGAGTAAGCAATAAAGTTTTCACTTCTTTGTTAGGCAGGATAATACGGCACTCAATATCTTGCTTCAAAATGCCACTCAAAAGCTCATGGTACTCCTTTTCCAGATACTCTCTGTCGTTGGGGTGAATTGTTTTGAAAAGTATAACTGGGTCTGTCAGTACGCTCTCCTTGGTACTTTCCCAGATTTGGTTAAAAGCATCGTTCAAGAAAATAAAAGAAGAAGCCTCAACATCATAAACAAACAGCACCTTATTGGTCTGTCTGATCAGTTTTCCAAAAATTTCATTTACCTTATTTTCATTCATTCTGTGCATCGCCTTATTTGCTAGCTTCATACTAGAATTGGCACTGTAGAGTTATGCGTTCCAGAGCCGGTTAATCTCTTATTCTGCGCCAAGTAATTTATACCTGACCTACGTTACCTGATTAAAGCTATACCAAAAAAATCCTGTAAGGATGTAGTCATTTTAAGCAGCAGAATGTATTAAGATTAATTTTGCTCATACCTTTCGGGATGTAGCGTAGTCTGGTATTACGCCATCATGGGGTGCTGGAGGTCATGGGTTCGAATCCCAATGCTAACACAAGTCTTTTACAGCTGTGTATAGGACTTTTTTAGTTTACAAAGGTTAGGCAAAGCATTGCAGCATTAATTTATTCTACACGCATTTGTGCTCGAGCAGTATACTTCAGCATCTTTTATCAGTTACACCCGTAAAACCGCGTTGCATTTTGATAGTCACTTTACGATCAAAGTACCTTTGTTGATTTTAATTTTCATACCTTTATACCATTCCATTTAAATAGGTAAGTATTTAAAATCATTTTTTTAAACATTCAACCCGTTCATCCTTAGCAAACATGGACATAACATCTGAACTCTTGCAAAAGCAAAAAAACAAAATACTGGAAATCTGGATGCAAAACCAATTAGAGGACAGCGCATTCCGAGATGACCTGATGACAAACGACGAGTTACTAAAGCAATCTGATGAACTTCTGGATGCTTTGGCCCGTGCGGTGAAGTCTGGTAACGTTAATAACATTTTTGCTGCTGAGTTTGATCAGATAACAGAAATACTTGGCGACATTTCTATTACCCGTGCCCGCCAAGGCTTCAGTCCACGCGAAACAGGCATGTATGTGCTTAGCTTGAAAAGAGCCATCAGCACTGTAATGGAAGAAGAACTCCGCGATAAACCGGATGTACTTTACAAAGAGATCAGCACTATCAACAACCTGCTCGACCAGCTTGGTATCGTCACTTTTGAGACTTTTATTAAAGGCCGCGAAGAAGTTATACTTCGCCAGACAGACGAGATAAACGAAATTTCTACACCTGTTATTCGTGTATGGGATGGTATACTTGCTCTGCCAATTATAGGCACACTGGATAGCGCGCGCACGCAAATAGTGATGGAAAACTTGCTGCAGGAAATCGTGAACACTGGCAGCACCATTGCCATACTTGATATCTCTGGAGTACCAGCTGTAGACTCTTTGGTAGCGCAGCACCTGATCAAGACAGTAAGTGCCACTCGCCTGATGGGTGCCGAATGTATTATCAGTGGCATACGTGCCGAGATAGCCCAAACAATCGTACACCTGGGCATCGATCTTTCCAACATCAAAACAAAAGCTAGCCTTGCAAGCGCTTTACAACTGGCATTTAGCATGAGCAGTGTAGAAGTTAGGAAAATTAACAAGAACACAGGCGCTGGCTTAACCAGATAAGTTACAATGGATAGAATTCCGATTTTAAAGATGGGGCATTACCTGCTGGTTACCATACAAGTAGACCTGTATGACCGGCTGGCCCTTAATCTTGAAAATGACCTAATTAGTATGGTAAGTAAAACCGAAGCAAAGGGGGTACTTATCGATATTTCTGCTGTAAGTATAGTAGACTCTTTTATGGGTCGTATCTTAGGCAATATTGCCTCTATGTCGCGCATAATGGATGCCGAAACTGTTGTAGTAGGCATGCAGCCAGCCGTGGCAATTACCCTGGTCGAACTAGGTCTTACCTTACAAGGGGTGCACACAGCACTTAATGTAGAAAGAGGCATGGAGCTGCTGCAAAATATGATTGGTTTGCACAGCTCACCTGAAGACGAGGAGGAAGCACCTGATGATCGTAATGAGTAAAGACACGATGCAGATCGTGCGTGAACAGGATGTAGTACCTTTCCGAAACCGGGTTCGCGAGTTTGCCACCAAAATTGGGATGAGCCTAGTAAACCAGACAAAGTTGATAACGGCTGCCAGTGAGTTGGTTCGTAATATGCTAAAATATGCCAGCGGCGGAAAAGTTATTTTAGAAATTATCAGCAAAAGTGCTCAAACTGGCGTAAGACTAACTTTCGTGGATGAGGGACCCGGTATCAAAGATATCAAACAAGCAATGCAGGACGGTTTTTCTACAGGCAGAAGCCTTGGTTTAGGACTGCCCGGAGCCAAACGGCTTGTAAATGAGTTTGACATCCAGAGTACATCTGGTTCCGGCACCACCGTTACGATCATACACTGGAAGCATGGACGCTAATCACCACATCCGATTTAGTTTACCGGAGAGGAGTTTTGCAAGTATAACCAAACGAGATATTACGAAGCTGGCCGAAAGCTGGGGGTTTTCCCAAGTAGAGGTAGGCAAAATAAACATCGTTATTGCCGAATTGCTGTCAAACCTTGCTAAGTTCTCCGTTAATGGCGGCGAGATACTTATAAAGCCTATTGGCAACCCTATTAATAGTATAGAGATTTTGTGCCTCGACAGAGGCCCAGGCATGAGCGAACCCCTCCGTATGATGGAGGATGGCGTTTCTACCTTCGGATCTATGGGTGAGGGATTGGGTGCAGTAAAAAGACAATCCAGCCTTTTTGACCTATATTCTCTCCCGAACTTCGGCACAGTAATATTAGTGCAAATAAGCAAAAATATTGCCCTCTCTAAGATAATTCCGTCTCCTGCCCGAATAGATATAGGGTATGTAATGGTGCCAAAACCAAACGAAACAATCTGTGGCGATGGCTTTACTTTTACAACCCAACACAACCGAACCGATATACTGGCACTGGATGGCCTTGGGCATGGAGCAAACGCAAACGAGGCTTCGGCATTGGCTATTGCCGCTTTTAAAGAGAACTTAAACTTAGATTCGGCAAACAGGCTACGCGCCATTCATACAGCTATTAAGCGCAGCCGTGGTGCTGTTGGCTTTACAGCGAGTATAGCTAATGGTACCATCGAGTATTGTGGTATCGGAAATATAGCAGGTAAATTGTACTCACAAGAGGCATCTCCGATAGCAGGCTCTCAGTACAAAAACATTATCTCCTATAACGGTATTCTCGGCCATAACATCCCTACTACACTTAACAACCAGCAACTGGAGTGGGTGCGCAACAAAACACTTGTCCTACACTCTGACGGACTTAAAAGCCGCTGGGAACTTACAAAATACCCTAATCTGTTAAGGCATCATCCAACTACCATCGCAGCTGTACTCTACTTGGATCATAGCCGTCACTCCGACGATACATTGGTAGTAGTTTGTAAAGCAAAAATATAGCGCCGATGCCCCGACACATTCTCCGGATAAATTTAAACAACGAGCTGGATATTGTTTTGGCTTATAAAAGAGCTATGCAGCTTTCTGAAAGGCTTGGTGTTGCACTTGCCAACCAAACAAAGTTTGCTACAGCCGTATCCGAGATATGCCGTAACGTAATAGAGTATGTGGGCAACGGAAGCATACAATTTAATTATACTGAAGATAACGGGGTAAACTACCTGGAGGCAATTATTAGCGACAGGGGGCGCGGCATTGGCAACTTAGATCTTATACTTCAGCAAAGCTCACAACTTGGCTATGGTAGTGCACGCGGCAAGGGCATTATCAACTCTAAAAAGCTGGTAGACCAGTTTGATATAGAGTCTGAATTTGAAAGGGGCACCAAAGTTACCTTGCGCCGTAAAGTACCTGCACAAGCCGCACTCGTAACAAAAAACCTGCTGGACCAGTGGGCCATGGAGTTTGAGCAAGAGGCTGATATATCTCCTTATGCAGAGATAAAAAAACAAAATATGCAGCTGCTGGAACTACTGGAGCAACTTCGCATCCGAAACCTGGAGGCAGAGCAGCAGCTACAGGAAATCACGCGGCTTAATTCTAAACTGAGACAATCAAATACCGAGATCAGTGAACTATTAGAAGACCGTGATAAAAAGAACAAACTGCTGCAAAAGATAAACAATAACCTTGATGCATTTGCTCATACAGTATCTCATGATCTGCGCTCACCGCTCCAAAATATTATCGGAATCACGGCAGCTATCGATACTTATATCGACAACAAACACTTAGATGAGGCTAAAAAGCTGTTGCCAATGATGCATGAGCAAACAGTAAAAATGGACCGACTTATTACTGGTATACTTGCTTACTCGCTGGCAGGGCACCACGACCTGCAACGCAGATTTGTTGATACATCCGTACTGCTGCATCAGATTATCGCATCTATCCAGTTACCAGATGCTTTTACCATAGAAGTACAACCAGACTTGCCTAACCTGTTTACTCAGGAAATTTACCTACATCAGGTGTTAAGCAACCTGATAAGCAATGCCGTTAAATACCACGATACCCCGGAGCAGGGCCTTATCAAAGTAAAGTTTGAAAAGCATCCTGACAGAATTCTGTTTTCTGTGGAAGATAATGGCCCAGGCATACCTGCAGAGTACCAACCACACATTTTTGATATGTTTGAACGGGGGCAGTATAATCAGCGCCTCGACAGCACGGGCCTTGGGCTATCTATTGTAAAAAAGATTGTAACGGAGAAGGGTGGGAACGTATGGATAGAGTCTCATGGCCGTGGCACAACGTTCTTGTTTACATGGCCCGTAGAAGACTTGCTTGCAGATAAAGAAGAAAATTAAAAAAGGCTGCGACGCAGCCTTTTTTATTATGCTCTGGAAGCAAAATACTCCTTCATTATTTCGCGTACATCATGCTTGGTTAAAGCTTTTGAGAAATGCTGCTTCACTTTTTTGTAGTTCCTCAACCTTTCCAGATCGTAAAAGCTAGCTGAAGATGTAAGCATTAAGATGATTACCTGATCAGTCATATCCAAACCTTCTTTCTGGTACTCATCCAGGAAAGAAAAGCCATCCATTACAGGCATCTTAATATCCAGGAAAATCAGGTCAGGAGATTTAACACCTTCCGTACCAGCTGCTGCAGCTTTTAAATAATCAATTGCCTCACTTCCGTTTTTCATTACAACAATCTGCTTGGCTACCTGCATTTCATTCAGCAGACGCTCATTCAAGTAATTTGTTGTGGTGTCGTCATCTATCAACATCACCAAATCAAGCGACACGTTGTAATTATCCATTTCTTTTTTCCCTGATCATTTAAAGTTAAAATACAACCAGCATATTATGAACCTATGGCAGCTGTTTAACGCCTGCAAATATCGACTTTTGTTGCTAACATGTCAATTAATACACCAATAATTGCTTACATATTAAAAACCAAACAGTTACACACTCACTCAATGCTTAAAACAAACCTTTTTCTAAAAGGCACAATTAAACAAAGTATAAAATTATACATCGAACTTTGTTTGTTATGCCAAACTATATAGGTAAAACCAATTTCTGGATACTTGGTTCCCTGTTGGCACTATTAGTGGCTTTTAAATTTATAATGGCTTAATGTTATACTTGCACAGAAACTACCGCACGCTAAACGCTGGTCTTTTTGCATTCAGACTAAAATTGATCTGAGAGTTTATGACGAAACACCTCATCTGTATAAAAAGCATCTGGTTCTAGCTATATCCTTTTTTAGCTTTTACCTGTATTTAAAGTATGAACAGCCCTGATGGGCATTTAACTGAGCTAAAGAATTTAATTAACTATGGATACATATCACCTAAACCCTGAACATATGAGAGCTCCTAACCACCTGACGAAGGAGGAAGTGCAGAAGAGCCTCGACGAACTAGACAGCAAGATTAAAACGCTGAGAGGGCGTGTAAATGCTACTACAGCAGATTCTAATCATACTTACCACGAGCACATTGCTGCACTAGAGCGTAAACGCGAATTGATAGCAGAAAAGCTTAACGACTCGGAAGACTCGCAAAGCAAATGGCAAGACTTAAAAAGCGGCTTGGATAACCTGAAGGATGATATCGGCAAACTCTTCAGTTAAAGTATAAAAAAATGCCGCCAGCTACTGCTGGCGGCATTTTTTTATACTTTAATATTTACACTTAACCTGCCACAGGCTCACGGAAACCTACCCAAGTAAAACGCTTAATTACGAACTCAGGGTTAGTGAATGAAGCGTTACCGGCAGGGTTGCCGCCTGTTACGTGGAAATCAGAGAAGCTAGCATTCTGGTTCACAAAAATACCGCCAGTCAGGTTAAACGAAACCGGTGTGCCGGCAAGGCTCATCTCGTCCATTATCTTCTCCTTTACTTCCTGGTCTGTAGTATAGGCACCGCACGAAATAGCACCGTAGTTCATCGCCATTTCTTTGGCCAGTTCAATAGACTGGTTCGTGTCTTTGGTTTTGATCACCAGCATGATTGGGCCAAACAGCTCTCGGCTGTAGCTTTCCTTCTCAGTAGCATCTACTTCGTAAATTACAGGTGTGCAAGTACGTGCATTAGCAAACATTGGGTTAGCAAGTTCGCAAGTGCTTAGTACCTCCTTACCTTTAATAGAGGTAGCGCTTTTAACACGCTCTGAGGTAGCAGGGTTTTGGATAGCTCCTAAAATATGCGGACCAGCTTTTGGGTTGTTTACCAAGCCAGATACTGCATCAGAAATCTTTTTCACTACCTCATCAAATGGAACTGTTTCACCGGCAGCAGTTTTAACGCCTCCCTCCGGGATAAAGAAGTTTTGCGGTGCCGTACACATCTGCCCAGAGTATAAGCTTACAGAAAATGCCAGGTTTTGTGCCACCTTATCCATATCCTCAACAGAGTCGATGATGATGGAGTTAACACCTGTTTTTTCAGTAAATGTAGTTTTGCCTGGCAGGCTCTCTACATAATTACCGAACTCTGTTCCGCCTGTATAGTCAATGAGTTTTACTTTCGGGTTCTCAGCAAGCTCTTTTGTAATCAGGTGGTCATCTGCGTCAACGGCTAATTGGCAGATGTTCGGGTTCAGGCCGTTTTCCTGTAACACCTTCTGCACCTCGGCTACTACAACCGCTATTGGCAACACCGCCTTGGGATGCGGCTTTACAATTATAGGGTTACCAGTTACAAGGCTGGCATACATTCCGGGCACAGTGTTCCAGGTTGGGAAGGTAGAGCAACCAATTACCAGCGCAACACCCTTAGGCACGGCCTTCCAGGTTTTGTTCAGCTTCAGGTTGTACTTACCCATCGGCTTCTCCCACTCCGTAGACTCCGGAAAGCGTGTCTGCTCCTCCAGGCCTGCTGCTATTGCCTCCAAAGCTCTGTCTGCGGCATGTGGGCCAGATGCCTGAAATGACATCATGTAGGCCTGCCCCGTTGTGTGCATAGTAGCATAAGCAATCTCAAAGAAACGCTCCTTCATACGCTCCAGCGACTCTACAAGTATAGCAGCGCGGTCAGCTGGCTTTACCTTACGCCATTGATGAAAAGCTTCCTCAGCTCTGTTTACCAATGTTTCAGGGGCAAAGTACGGGTACTTGATGTTAAGAGGCTGCTGCTCATACGGCGACTCCTCCTGCCCTACCCACTTCTCAGGCTCCTGTTGTAGTAATTCACTAAAGTTAGAGTTCAGATGCGACTTATACTTTTCACGTCCATCTTTGTCAGCGTTTTCGCCGTAAATCTCCGGCGATGGATTCTCTGGATATCGAGCATAAAAGGCTCTCTCATGAAGGGCTTTGATGGCCGTATTTAAAGCATCCTGGTGCTTATTAAGCAAATCAAGTTTCATAGTCTGAATATTATATATAATTATTTTGCTATATCTTTCGACTTTAATTCTGAAAGTTACGTAAAATTATTCATTGGTATGGCGGGATCAACGAATTTCATTTATATCTTTGAGGTTCATTTTTAGCCCCATCTCCCTACTTACTTGTCTATCTTTATTATCTAATACAAAAGCTAAAGCCTTTGATAAAATGTTTACTTCCAACCCGATGCTGAGGCAACTCATATTCATTGCTTCTGCAGCTATACTTCTGTTTTCCTTCAGCTATCAGGTAAAAGCACAGCGCCAGCCAATCGGTTCCGGCACTAAGCCTTATACTTTAGTTTACAAGTTAAAGTACCTACCGCCCAATGCGCGAGTTTCGGATGCCGCTTTAAACAATGCGCTAAAGCAAATCGGAGCCTCAGGCATTGTACAGAAGTTTCCTGAGGCAGCAGCACCAAGTAACGCCAGAAAAGCTACTCCCCCTGAAATTACCAGGATTTATGAGTTAACTTATTCTAAAAGTATAGGTTTCGAAAAAGCCAAAAACCTCATACTTGGTACAGGCATGGTAGAGTATGTAGAACCACTTTATGAACGTGTTCCGTTTCATCAGCCAGACGACCCTGCCGCCGACTCTACCAAAACTACCCAGTATTACTTAAAGTTTATAAATGCCTTTGAAGGCTGGGCTGTGGAAAAAGGAGATACAAACGTGGTAATAGGTGTACTGGATACAGGCTTCAGACTAACGCACGAAGATCTTATTAAACGCGTAAAGCGCAATCACAGCGATCCGGTAGATGGTGTAGACAACGATGGAGACGGATACATAGACAACTACGAAGGTTGGGATTTTGCAGACAGAGACAACAATGTAACTGATAACGCAAGTTATGGCGGCCATGGCACTGGCGTTGCAGGCGTAGCAGGTGCAGCAGCTAATAACGGCAAAGGCCTGGCAGGTGTAGGCTATAATATAAAGTTTATGCCGCTTAAGGTTTTTTCATCTACCGGATTTGGTGGTTTCGGCGGATATGAAGCCATTGTCTATGCCGCTAACAAGGGATGCAGCATCATAAATCTTTCTTGGGGCGGTGAGGGCTTTTCTAAGTATGAGCAAGATGTTATTAATTATGCTGTGCTTGAAAAGAATGTAGTTGTGGTTGCATCCGGCGGTAACACAGCCGGCAATATCAACTTCTACCCCGCATCCTACGAAAATGTACTTTCTGTAGGGGGCACCGATTCGAAAGACGTAAAATACTCCGCCTACTCACACAGTTATTACATAGATATTGCGGCTCCAAGTCGGGGTGTGCACTCTAGCTCAGCTGCATCAGATGCCAGCTATGGTGGCATGAACGGCACTTCCTTTGCTTCACCGATTGTGGCAGCCTGCGCTGCACTTATTCGATCAAAATACCCGGAGCTCAACGCAAGGCAAGTAGTGGAGCGCCTTCGTGTAACAGCCGACGACATATACTTTAAACCAGAGAATAAGCCTTTCACAGAAATGCTCGGCAAGGGCCGTGTTAATTTGAAAAGGGCTCTGAAAGAACAGAATCTGACATCTGTAAGGTGTATGCAGTTTGCAATATCTGATAAATATACTCCCTCTGCAGGTGGTAAGGCAAATATTAAAGCTGATTTTACAAACCTCCTGTCTCCTACTGCAAATCTTGAGGTAACACTTACGTCTCCATCGCCTTACGTTACCATTGATAAAGGCAGCTTATCGCTTGGTGCAATGGGCACTATGGCTACAGTAAACGCAGGTACCGAACCTACTTTTAGCTTTACAGTAGCACAAGATGCTCCAGCTGGACATTCTGTTGTATTTAGGTTGGCACTGAAAGATGGTAATTACGAAGATTATCAAAACTTTGTAATAAAAGTAAATCCTGATTTTTTAACTCTAGATGCGAATAATTTAAAGGTAACCCTGAACAGTAAAGGCAACCTTGGGTATAACGGCTTTAAATTTAACGAAGGAGACGGTGTTACTTTTAAAGGAGGTAGTGCGATGCTTTTTGAAGGCGGCTTACTTGTAGCTGCCTCTGATGCGCGGGTTTCTGATAACCTGCGTTCCAAAATGTGGGAGAACGATGAAGATTTCATAGCTTCCCATATAACGAAGCGCCACCTGAACACACCTTTAGCAGCACAGGAAATACGCCACGTAATGCACGACAACCATAACACGCCTAACGAGCCAAATGTTGGCGTGCAGGTAAAGCAGATTGCATATGCCTGGAACAGTCCCGGCCATCAGGATTATATTGTGCTAGAGTACCATATCCAGAATATTACTTCCGAAACTTTTGCGAACCTTTATACGGGCCTCTTTGCAGATTGGGATATAGGGGAGTACTATCTGAATGCTGCCTCCTGGGATGATGAAGCACAACTTGGCTATGTACACCACATAACTGCTCCCCTGCCATATGCAGGAATCAAATTACTTTCCGATACTGATCCGAGCTACAATGCTATTGACAACATGGGAACTTCGGAAGACCCGTTGATGATAGAAGACGATTTTACATCTGCTGAAAAGTATAAAACGCTGTCAAACGGCATAGCAAAGAAAACAGCAGGCACAGGCACCGGAAACAATGTATCGCATGTGGTTGGCGCCAAGGTAAATGAACTGGCCCCCGGCGAGACACGAATAGTTGCATTTGCAGTACTAGCCGGCGATAACCTGGACGCATTAAAAGCTACTGCCCTAGCAGCTCAGCAAAAGTATAACAGCTTTAGAACAAGTCCGCTTCCGATTGCATTGGCAGATACTACATGTACTGGCACAAGTATAACTTGGTCCCCTAAAGGTGGAAGCCGCTTCAATTTTTACGCCGATCAGCAAAAGGCGGAGAAACTTGGTACAGGAGCATCTTACACGATAGATAACCTTAGCGAGCAGACCGCTATTTATGCAGCCGGCATAGATTCTTTGTTTGAAAGTGCGGCTGTGCCCGGCGTCTTCTCTCTGCCTAAAACACCAGTAGCCAATTTTGAAGTGGAAGAAGACATTTATGTTGGCTCTCCGGTAACATTTATTAACAAAAGTATAAATGCGAAAGGCTGGCGCTGGAATTATGGCAATATAGAGCCTTTCACTGAAAGGGACATGACTTATACTTTTGACCAGCCTGGCAGTTATGAGATCACGCTCACTGTTTCTGATAGATTTAACTGCTCGGAAGTTTCTGTTACAAAAGTTATTGAGGTTAAAGCCGCTAATCCTACTGCGCTACCTGCTATACTCGCAACCGAGCTACAAGTATACCCAAATCCTGCTACTGGCCTGCTTCATATTCAGCTACCCAATAGTTCTACTTCAAAAAGTATAGGTAGTTTACCTGAAATCACCTTTACCGATTTAATGGGCAGAAGTATACACCTCCCTGTACAAGCGGGTGCAGATGCAGCTGTAACAGATATTTCCGGACTTGCTGCAGGTATTTATATAGCACGTATCAGCTTTGGGGGTGTAAGCACAGTAAAACGTATAGTCGTGATGAAACCTTAAGTAAAAGTATAAGATTGCTAAGTTATCAAACAAAAAGGCCTCTCTGTTACCAGAGAGGCCTTTTACATTTATACTTTTTCAGCAACTAGGCGTTAGTAGCCTGCTTTTGCTGTAAACGAATCAAGTTAAGGGCAGAACCCGCCTTGAACCAAGCGATCTGGCCTTCGTTATACGTGTGGTTTACCGTGAAGCTATCCTGGCTACCATCTTTGTGCGTTAACACAACTTTAAGCGGCTGACCTGGTGTGAAGTTCTCCAGACCCAAGATATCGATGGTGTCGTTCTCCTCAATCAGATCATAATCAGCTTTGTTGGCAAACGTAAGTCCCAGCATACCCTGCTTTTTCAGGTTGGTTTCGTGGATACGCGCGAAAGATTTCACGATAACCGCACGAACACCCAGGAAGCGTGGTTCCATGGCAGCATGCTCACGAGAAGAACCCTCACCGTAGTTTTCGTCGCCTACTACTACTGTTCCTATTCCCTGTGCTTTGTAATTACGTGCTGTAGCCGGTACTGCATCGTAGCCACGCGTCATTGAGTTGTATACGCTATTAGCCTCTCCGTTAAAAGCATTAATGGCACCGATCAACATGTTGTTAGAGATGTTGTCCAGGTGGCCACGGTACTTCAACCACGGACCAGCCATAGAGATATGGTCAGTAGTACACTTGCCTTGTGCTTTGATCAGAAGCTTCAACCCTTTTAGGTCTGTGCCTTCCCATGGCTTAAAGCCCTCCAGCAACTGCAAACGGTCAGACTTCGGATCAACAACAACCTCAACACTGCTTCCATCTTCTGCAGGTGCAATGTAACCAGCATCCTCTACTGCAAAGCCTTTAACTGGCAATTCAATACCTTTTGGCTCGTCCAGTTTCACCTGCTGACCGTCTTTGTTTGTTAACGTGTCTGTAAGCGGGTTAAAGGTTAAGTCACCGGCAATAGCGAAAGCTGTTACGATCTCTGGCGATGCCACAAACGCGTGTGTGTTCGGGTTGCCGTCGTTACGCTTTGCGAAGTTACGGTTGAATGATGTGATGATAGAGTTCTTACGAGTAGGATCGTCTGTGTGGCGTGCCCACTGGCCGATGCACGGACCGCAAGCATTAGCCAATACAACACCACCCATTTGTGCGAATGTATCTAACAAACCATCGCGGGCTGTAGTATAGCGTACCAGTTCAGAACCAGGTGTGATGGTAAACTCTGCTTTCGCATCCAGATTTTTCTCTACCGCCTGCGCAGCAATAGACGCAGAACGAGTGATATCCTCGTAAGAAGAGTTAGTACATGATCCGATCAAACCTACCTCTAATTTAGCTGGCCAGTTGTGCTCTTTTACAACAGCAGCAAACTGAGAAATTGGCCATGCAGCATCCGGCGTAAATGGTCCGTTTACGTGTGGCTCCAGTGTATTAAGGTCGATCTCGATCAGTTGGTCGTAGAAAGAAGCCGGATCAGCGTATACTTCGTCGTCGGCACGTAGCAGGTGCGCTACTTCGTCTGCCATTTGTACTACTTCTTCGCGCTTGGTAGCGTTTAGGTAAGCACGCATGCTGTTGTCGTAAGCAAATACCGAAGTAGTTGCACCGATCTCAGCACCCATGTTACAGATAGTACCTTTACCTGTACAAGACATAGACTCAGCACCTTCGCCGAAGTACTCCACGATAGCACCTGTACCACCTTTTACGGTAAGTATGCCAGCTACTTTCAGGATAACATCTTTTGGAGAAGTCCAGCCGCTCATTTTACCTGTCAGCTTCACCCCGATTACTTTCGGGAATTTAAGCTCCCAAGGCATACCGGCCATCACGTCTACGGCATCAGCGCCACCAACACCAATCGCTACCATACCCAAACCACCTGCGTTAGGTGTGTGGGAGTCAGTACCGATCATCATACCGCCCGGGAAAGCGTAATTTTCAAGTACTACCTGGTGGATAATACCTGCACCTGGCTTCCAGAAGCCGATGCCATACTTATTTGATACAGAAGCAAGGAAATCATAAACCTCTTTGTTCTCGCTGTACGCGTCCTGCAAGTCAGCATCTGCGCCAACACGTGCCTGTATAAGGTGGTCGCAATGTACAGTAGAAGGTACAGCTACCTTTGCTTTACCAGCTTGCATGAACTGAAGCAAGGCCATCTGTGCCGTAGCATCCTGCATCGCTACCCTATCCGGAGCAAAGTCTACGTAAGACTTTCCACGCTCAAAACCCTGCTGCGCCGAACCATTGTAAAGGTGTGCGTACAAGATCTTCTCTGTTAGGGTAAGCGGACGACCTACTACCTGGCGGGCAGCAGATACACGCTCTTCCATGCCGGCATAAACTGCCTTGATCATTTCTAAATCAAATGCCATAGTTTTGCTATTCTTAACGTTTTTAATTCTTCTATTTGAAGTTTACAAATGTACAAATCAATGGGGTTCAGAACAACATTCGTCAGGATGAATATACCGTGTGTCTAATCTTTAACAGTTGTACCCGGTAATTGTAGTTTTTACTAGACCTATGCCCTAACTTTGCTGTATGAACAGATACCTATTTAATACCCCTGCCAGGCTAATTTTGTTTTTGGCGTTGGCATTAACTCAAGTTATAACTTCTTGTAATTCTTCTACATCAGAAGAAAATAGTTTACAAACTGGCACCTGGCGTGTTGGCCTGCAGCGTACTGATGGTGTTGAAATACCTTTTATAATGGAAGCTGAGGCAAAAAACGGCACAACCGTTTTATACTTAGTGAATGGTGAAGAGCGCATTCTTGTAGACGATATAAAACAGGAAGGAGACTCTTTAAAAATCCGGCTGCACATTTTTGACGCAGACTTAATTGCTAAAGTTAATGGCGACAAAATGGCTGGCCGTTTTGTACGCAACGACTTGGATGACCGCTACTCCCTACCCTTTACAGCTGAACTTGGCAATAATACCCGTTTTAAGGCAAACCCTGCTCCTGCTACTTTTAAGTTTGATGGGAAATGGGAGGTTGTCTTTACAGATCAGGATGGCAAGAGCTATGATGCCATTGGTGTGTTTGAAGAAGAAGGAAATGATGTAACCGGCACCTTTCTGACAGAAACAGGCGATTATCGCTATCTGGAGGGCCAGATTGAGGGAAATGAACTAAAACTGTCTACTTTTGATGGTAACCACGCTTACCTTTTTACTGCTAAACCAGCTAATGACAGCACTCTGAAAGGCGACTTTTACTCTGGTATGAATGGTTACGAAAGCTGGACCGCTAAACGCAATCCCGATGCCCAATTGGCGAGCGCAGATACACTTACTTACCTAAAACCCGGCTTTGAAACGCTGAACTTTACCTTCCCGAACCTAGAAGGCAAGCCTGTTTCGCTTTCTGATGACAAGTATAAAAATAAAGTGGTGATCGTGCAGTTGCTCGGCTCCTGGTGCCCTAACTGTATGGACGAAACTAAATTTCTAGCGCCATACTTTGCTGAGAACAAAGACCGCGGCTTAGAGATTATAGGCTTAGGCTTTGAGAGAGCACAAGGATACGAAAATGCCGTACCTAGACTGAAGAAAATGCAGGAGCGTTTTGATATACAGTACGACCTACTTTACGCTGGTTCAGCTGATAAAGAGGCGGCTGCCAAAGCACTTCCTGCCCTGAACCACGTACTCTCTTTCCCGACTACAATCTTTATTGGCCGCGACGGTAAAGTACGTAAAATTCACACTGGCTTCTCTGGCCCAGGCACTGGCAAGTACTACGAAGAGTGGGTTGCTGATTTTAATAAAACTATGGAGCAGCTGCTGGCGGAGAAGAATTAATTGATGATTGTTTGTTGCTGATTGTTGATCGGCACAAGTATAAAAAAGGCCGCTACTGATGAAGTAGCGGCCTTTTTGTTTTGCACAAGTATGCAACTGAAGTTATGCTACACTTTCTACAGGCTTCCTCAACCGCACTAATCTAAACGTACCACCTAAAGCAGCAGGCTCATTTAATTCTATTTGCAGAGAAGTATGGCTGGCAATATTTCCAATGCTGCGATTGATGTCGGAAAAGAGTGTACTGGCAATCTGATTAAAGAAGCGGCGAAGTATAGACGGCCTCTGACCGTCAGGTAAAAACTTATCGAACACCATGGCGGTGCCACCTGGCTTTAGTACCCGCTCCACTTCTTTTATACAAGCCACTGGGTCTGGAACTACGGCAAGTATAAGATGAAGTATAACCGCATCGAAACTATTGCCTTCAAACTCCAGCTGTTGGCCGTTCATTACCTGTGCGTTAACCGGAATTCGCAACTCATCTGCCCTCTCTTTCAGCTTTTTAATCATGCCCGGTGTGATGTCGATAGCAGTAAGGTTGGTATAATCTTGCAGGTAAGGTAAATCCAAACCAGTGCCGGCGCCAAGTATAAGTATGGCATCATCAGGCTTGGCAGACAGCAGTTCTACAGAGCGTTTTCTATACTTCCTGAAAATACGATCGGCAATAAGATCGTAGATGGGCAAATATAAAGTATACCGCAGGCGGTTCCAGGTGTTGGTATTCAGGCTCATGTTTCATAGGTTTATTTTGCAGCACAAAACTAGCTACTTCACCAGTTAACGCTATTGCAAAATTTTGGCTGTTTGTTGCAGAATTATAACCACAGATTAATAGGATTTTATTCAGTTCTGGGATACTAATAAAGCAGGTTAAATAGACTGAGCAATTTCTGTTTGATATTGATTTAGATGAATCCGGAATGCTTAATAACATTGCATAACTCACGGTGTATTTAAAGTATGCGAACGTCTAACGATACGAAGCAACAACCTTTCCAGCCCAGACGCTAGCAGGACCTTCGAAAGCTGCGAGGTCTTTAAAATTTTATAGAATCCAGATTACTCGAAGAAATCCTATTAGTTTTATCCCAAAAATCCGCGATCTATTTTTCCCGCTCTATAGTATAGGCAATAAGGTGCTCCAGGGATTGGCGCGATGGGGAATCTGGGAAAGTATGAAGTATGGCCAAGGCTTCAGCGTGGTAACGGTTCATTACCTCAATGGTGTACTCAATGCCGCCGGTGCTTTTAACAAAATCAATTACCTGCTGCACGCGCTTGTTGTCGCCGTTGTTATTCTTCACGTTATAGATAACACGTCGCTTCGTGAACCAATCAGCTCCACGCAAAGCGTGTATCAGCGGCAGGGTCATCTTCTTTTCTTTGATGTCGATGCCAACAGGCTTACCGATCTCGGCGGTGCCGTAATCAAACAGGTCGTCTTTGATCTGGAAGGCAATGCCTACTTTCTCGCCGAACAAACGCGCTTTCTCAATATCCTCTTTACAGGCACCAGCCGATGCTGCACCCACTGCACAACAAGAGGCAATAAGCGAGGCAGTTTTCTGACGAATAATATCAAAATATACTTCTTCTGTTATATCCAGGCGGCGGGCTTTCTCTATTTGCAGCAACTCCCCTTCGCTCATCTCCTTCACTGCATTTGATACGATCTTGAGCAGTTCGTAATCATCATTTTGCAACGACAAAAGAAGCCCTTTAGAAAGCAGGTAATCTCCTACCAGCACGGCAATTTTATTTTTCCAAAGGGCATTTACAGAGAAAAAACCCCTGCGGTAATTGGCATCATCTACTACGTCATCGTGCACCAGTGTTGCCGTGTGCAGCAACTCTATTAGTGCAGCTCCGCGATAAGTGGGTTCATCAATGGTTTCGTGGAAGAGCTTAGCCGTAAAAAATACGAACATGGGGCGCATCTGCTTGCCTTTGCGCTTCACAATGTAGCTCATAATCCGATCAAGAAGCAAAACCCTCGTTTTCATTGAGGCTCTAAACTTCTTCTCGAACAGCTCCATTTCAGGCGCGATGGGCGCTTGTATTTCCTTTAGGCCGATGCTCATGTGTTAAGATTGCAATATTACTGCCTCTGTGGGTGCTTTCCAAACGTGTGTTAGCAAAACAATGATTAATTGTTAAATTGCTGAATTCTTAAAATGTTTGGTAACATGCTGCAACTCTAAAAGGGCTACATGTTCTCCTCCACTTAAGCTATCTGTATTTAATTAAAAAGTTTGCTTGAACTGGAGTATCTAAAGCCGGTAGTAACAAGTATAGCACATCAACCAGAAACAACAGATTAGCAATCAACAATTAAACAGTTTTGAAAATGAAAGTTGATTTTGTAGTATACCCTGAGCACCAACGTGCTTTTACAGCCGATGCATCTTTTAAAGAAGACGGTAAGAAAAAACCGATAGTGATATTTACACACGGCTTTAAAGGCTTTAAAGATTGGGGACACTGGAACCAGTTGGCGCGATACTTTGAAGACCTCGGCTTTGTGTTTATAAAGTTTAACTTCTCATACAACGGCACTTCTGTTGAGGAATATTCAGACCTCCACGACATGGAAGCTTTTGGGCAAAACAATTTCAGTTTGGAGCTCGATGACATGCAGGCTCTGATAGACCTACTGCACGACACGAATGGACCGCTAAACCAGAAAGAGCTAGATTTGAACAGAATTTACCTGGTGGGCCATAGCCGTGGCGGTGGTGCTGTTATACTTAAAGCCGCCGAAGAACCGCGTGTTAAAGCCGTTGTAACCTGGGCCGCTGTAAGCCGCTACGACAACCGCTGGGAAGAGCTGCATATGGAGCACTGGAAGCAGGAAGGCGTGCAGTGGGTACAGAATTTCCGAACCGGCCAAAAGATGCCCTTGTACTACCAGATTGTAGAAGACTTCGAAAAAAACCGCCACCGCCTCGACATCCCGAAGGTAATTTTAAATATGCACCAGCCGCTGCTGCTCATTCACGGTGAGGAAGACGAAACGCTGCCAATTCAAATGGCCCGCGACCTGAAAAGCTGGAAAAAGGACGCGCACCTGGTATTATTGCCGCAAGCCGATCACTCTTTTGGCGGAAAGCACCCTTACGAGGAGGAGGAATTACCAGAGGCCACAAAAGTAGCCGCAGATCTTACTATAGACTTTTTCAGGAAACATGCCTAAAGTATACTTACTACTTGGCGGCAACCTAGGCAACCGCACTTTATACCTGCAGCAAGCCCGCGAAAGTATAAATCATCGCGTGGGTATTATAGCCCAATCTTCCAAAGTATACGAAACAGCTGCCTGGGGCAAAACCGACCAGCCCACTTTTCTTAACCAAGTGCTGGAGGTAGAAACCATACTTAGCCCGGAAGAGGCGCTGCAAAGTATAAATGCTATTGAGCAGGAACTAGGGCGGGTAAGGCTGGAACACTGGGGTGCCCGTGTGATTGACATCGATATACTTTTTTATGATGATCTGGTACAGCAAACGCAGCGCCTTACTATACCGCACCCCCAGCTACACTTACGTCGCTTTACTTTGATGCCGCTTACTGAGATTGCGCCTAACTTAGTGCACCCAGTTTTAGGTAAAAGTACAACTGTGCTGCTGGAAAATTGCCCTGACGAGTTGGAAGTGAAAGTATATGAAAAGGCCGCTGAGTGAGAAAGACTGTTTTTTTATCAAATTAATTACAGCCAGAGACTTTTTATTTATGGTATTTGCCTTGGCTTGAAAGCATTTCTATAAGCATCAATCATACTTTAAAAAAACCAAACTTCATTAAAATCAGTATGAAGATTAGGTTAGATAATTGGAAATAGTCCGCTTGAGCCTTCTTGCGGACTATTTCTCTTTTATCGGATTTAAAGGTTCTTTCACTCCTCTTCTTCTGTGTTAGCTTGCATGGCCAACAGGTTGTGCGCCCCCTTCAGCACTATGCTTTCAGACATTTTATAAGTATCCGGCAGCTGCACTTCAGTCATTTCTTTATTCTTAACACCGGTTTCTATTTTAACTCGCCTAAACTCACCTTCGCCGGATTTAACATACATGTATGACTTGCCCTCGAACTGCACTATAGCAGATTCTGGTAATGCTGTTACGCTTCGCTGAGCAGTTTCTACGGTTGCTGTCACAAACATTCCAGGCATCAGTTTGGCATCTTTTTGCTCCAGGTGGGCGTGTACCGGAATCACTTTTGAATCTTCTACGCTCCTACCTACCAGCTCAATTTTTGCAGTTCTTTCCTGCGAGTCGTTGGCTAGGTGGTACGTAATCTTTTGGCCCGTACTCAGCAAGCTCACATCCTTTTCATAAGCATTTAACTCCAGGTGCAGGTCGTCGGTATTAACCAGTTCAAACAGCACATCATTGGAGTTCACCATTCTGCCAACATTGGCATTCACGTTCTGTACAAAGCCATTTATCGGAGAAAGTATACTTATACTTCTGCTGATATTGGAGCTGCTTAGCCTGTCTGGGTTAATGTTGATCATGAGCAGCTTTTGCCTTAAAGCAGCCTGGCTGTTGCGGAGCATCTGCATCTCGGCCTGTACCTGCTGAAAGTTTTTAAGGGCGCTTACCTTCTCCTCTGTCAGCTCCTTCTGGCGGTTATACTCCAGCTGGGCATACTCAATTTTTGCTTTTGTATCGAGGTAATCCTGCTGCAGCTGTATGTAGTCGGGGTGCTCCATAGTTGCCAGCACCTGCCCTTTTTTCACGCGCGTACCCGGCAGCAGATTGGTATTTTTAAGGAAACCACCATAGGGTACCGAAACATGTACCATACCAGCCGGTGGCACATCCACCTGTCCGGACAAACGCAGGGTGGCACCCATAGACAGTTCCTGGGCCTTACCCAATACCACACCAGTGTTTTGCAATTGCTGCGCTGTAAGCACAACCAGCTCAGGATTTATTGCCGCTGCCTTTTCGGCTGTTTGGTTTACATCTTTTGTAGCCGGCTCAGAGCAGGCACTAAGCAGCAGTACACCTGCTACAAGTATAAATTTATAGTTGTTCATGGTTATTTTCCTCCGAGGTAGTTAAGTTGATAGATAGCCAGCTGGTAGTCCAGCAGCAGTTGCAGGTAATTTTGCTGGATGCGTAGCTGCTGGTCAGCGGCCTGCAGGTAGTTCAGGTAGCCTGCTTCGCCGCTACGGTAGGCTTTGTCGGCTTGCATTATACCGAGCTTCGCATTGGGTAGCACCTTTTGCATATAAAAGTCCAGGCTCTGTGCCAGGCGTTCGTAATTGGCAAGGGCTGCCTCCCACTCGCTCTCCAGCTGCGCCTGTTGGTTCTTCAATTCTGCTTCGGCCATCTGCTTGTTTATATTGGCTGCCTTTATCCTAGCCTGCTGTGCCCCAAACACCAACGGTACCGAAATGCCTGCTTCAAAACCTGTAAAGCGATCTGAACGAGTATAATTCTTCACCTCGCCATTTACCTCCATCGTGCCCGACAACGACTGGTTAAAGTAGCCAAAGGTTAAGTCCGGAGCCAGCTTGTTCTTTTCCAATTGCTTTTCGCGCGCTGCCACATTTACCTGCTGCTGGTATACTTTCAGGTAGGGGTGGTTCAGGCTGTCAAGTAGTTGTTGTGCAGTTGCTGTTTTAGGCTCAAGTTTTTCAGGAATGATTTTAACAGGCTGTGGAGTCTGTAACAGCGCGTTTAACCTGGCCTGTTCGGCAGTTATGGCAGCCTCGTTCTGGCGCAGTCTGTCAGCAATCTCTAACCTTTGCGTTTCGGCGGTGGTCTTCTCCAGTATCCCGCTCTCTCCTGTCCTGAATTTAACCTCTGCCGCATGTTCCAGTGTTTTGAAGATGCTGTCCTGCCGCTGCAGCAGGTGCGTTACTTCGAACAAGTACGAAAGACGGCTGTATACCTGCTGTACCTGGTAATCGAGTTCCCGCTGCTGCAGTTGCAGTTGGCTCACGCTCAACTCTTTTTGCTCGTTCAGCAGTTTACCCTGCGCTCCCCATACTGTTGGGAATGGTATACTTTGGCGTACATCCACACGGTTATCCTGCAGCGGCGTGTTCAGCTGCCCCTGCGAGTAAACTATGTCTGTTTTTGGCAGGTCAATAGCAGTCTTTTTTAGAGCCTCGCGCATCTCCACGTTTAACTGTCCTTTTCTGAGGGCTTGGTTGTTTTCTCGGGCCAGCTGCTGCACCTGCTCCAGGCTCATCGGCTTCTGTTGTGGTGCCTGAGCTAAGGCTGCAAGCGGAGCTAAAAGTATAGCCAATGTAGCCGCTACCTTAGCCGGCTTAAGCTTTCTTAAACCTGTTTCAGAGAAGTAGTAAATAACCGGCAGCACCACCAGCGTCAGCAATGTTGCCGATACCAGTCCGCCAATTACCACTGTAGCCAGCGGCTTTTGCACCTCTGTCCCTGCCGAGTTGGAGAGCGCCATTGGCAGGAAACCAAGCGAAGCCACCGTAGCCGTCATCACAATTGGTCTAAGTCGTGCAGCTGTTCCTTTTCGGATGATCTCTTCGATGTCTTTCAGTCCGCCTTCCTTTAGCTGATTAAAGTGCCCGATCATCACAATACCATTAAGTACCGCCACCCCAAACAAGGCAATAAAACCAACGCCAGCCGAGATACTGAACGGCATGTCGCGGAGCAGCAGGGCAAACACGCCTCCGATAGCCGAAAGCGGAATGGCAGTAAAAATGATAATGGATTGCTTTATGGATTTGAAAGCGAAGAACAGTAGCGTGAAGATGAGCAGCAAAGCCAATGGTACAGCTACCGAAAGCCTGTTAGTGGCTTCGATCAGGTTCTGGAACTGGCCACCGTAGGTTACAGAATAGCCGGCCGGTAGATTTAGTTCATCGTCTACCTTCTGCTGTATCTCGTTCACGATACTTTGCACGTCACGATTACGCACATTAAAGCCTACCGAGATCCGGCGGCGGGTACCGTCGCGCTGTATCTGGTTTGGTCCGTCTTTCATCTCTACGGTAGCCAGTTGGTTCAGCGGAATCTGGTAGCCGGCAGCATTGCTCACGAAAAGGTTTTCTACATCAGTAATGTCGCGGCGGTTCTGCTTATCGAGGCGCACTACCAGGTCGAAGCGCTTTTCGCCTTCGTATACCTGCCCGGCTTCTTCGCCGGCAAAAGCTGCAGTGATGGTTCTGTTTACCTCGTTTATACTTAGGCCGTAGCGGGCCAGCATTTCGCGGTTATACTCCACCATGATCTGCGGCAGGCCTGTCATTTTCTCAACGTATAAATCCTCGGCACCCTCTACCGGCTGCACCAACTTGCCCAGCTTTTCGGCATAAATTGCCAGCGAGTCCAGATCGTCGCCGTAAATTTTCACCACCACATCCTGGCGTGCACCGGTCATCAGTTCGTTAAAGCGCATCTGTATCGGTTGCTGCACTCCAAACGATGCCTGCGGCAGGTGGTCATGCAACGTAGCCGACATTTTATCAGCCAATTCTTCGCGGCTGCCGGCGCTGGTCCACTCATCCTTGTCCTTCAGCACCACGATCATATCGCCCAGTTCCACCGGATTAGGCTCTGTTGGTACTTCTGCCGAACCGATCTTGGTTACCACTTTCTCTACCTCCGGAAACTCCTTTTTAAGTATACCCGAGGCTTTACTTACTACCTCAATAGTCTCGTTCAAAGAGCTTCCGGTAAGTACGCGTGTTTCGATGGCAAAATCGCCTTCGTCCAGGGAAGGTATAAACTCACCACCCATGCGCGTGAACAAGATTATAGTTAAAGTAAAGAGTCCGACTGCTACGATCAGTACCAATGCTTTGGCACGCATGGCAAAGTTCAACATAGGCTGATAGGCTCTGTTTATGGCGTGCATAATACGATCAGAGATGTTCTCTTTGTGTGTGGTTTTGCGGCTCAGCACCAGCGAGGCCATCATCGGCACGTAAGTAAGCGACAGCAGGAAAGCACCAAGTATGGCAAAAGCAACCGTCTGCGCCATTGGCTTAAACATCTTACCCTCAATGCCCACCAAAGCAAGTATAGGCAGGTATACTATAAGTATGATGATCTGACCAAAGGATGCAAAACCCATCATTTTACTCGCCGAGCCGTGCACTTCCCGGTCCATCTCTTCGCGGCTGAGCACTTTGATACCGACGTGGTGGTGCTTGCTCATTTGTATCCGATGGATAACGCTCTCCACGATGATCACGGCCCCATCCACGATCAAACCGAAGTCCAGCGCACCAAGGCTCATCAGGTTGCCACTTACGCCAAACACGTTCATCAGCGAGATAGCAAACAACATGGATAGCGGAATAACAGAGGCCACCAGCAAACCGGCTCGAAGGTTGCCTAGCAACAGAACCAGTACAAACACCACAATCAAAGCACCCTCTGCCAGGTTTTTTTCTACAGTGTTAATGGCACGGTTTACCAGTTTGGTACGGTCTAAAAACGGTTCAATTACCACACCCTCTGGCAGCGTTTTCTGGATTTCAGCGATCTTGTCTTTTACCGACTGGATTACTTTAGAGGAGTTTTCCCCTTTCAGCATCATCACAATACCGCCTGCTACTTCGGCATCGTCTTTTACCATAGCGCCGTAGCGGATGGCTGCGCCTTCACGCACATTAGCCACATCACGAATCAGAACCGGAGCACCCGCACGGGCATCTTTTACTACAATGCGGCCAATGTCTTCTATACTTTTAACTAGCCCCTCGGTGCGGATAAAGTATGCGTTCGGGTCTTTTTCGATGTAGGCACCACCGGCGTTGGCATTGTTGTTTTCAAGCGCATCAAACACCTCGGTTATAGTGATGCCCATACCTCTGAGCTTGTCCGGGTCAAGGGCAACTTCGTACTGCTTCAGGTTTCCGCCAAAGCTGCTTACCTCGGCTACACCCGGCGTACCCAGCAACTGCCGGCGCACAATCCAATCCTGAATGGTACGTAGTTCGGTAGCATCGTATTTGTGCTCATAGCCTTTTTCAGGGTGCAGTTCGTACTGGTAAATCTCGCCCAGACCTGTAGAAACCGGAGCCAGAAACGGAACACCTGCACCGGCTGGTATCTGGTCTTCGGCTTCCTTCAGCTTTTCGGTTATCTGTTGCCGGGCCCAATATATGTCGGTGTCTTCGTCGAACACCACCGTTACCAGCGACAGGCCAAAACGAGAAAAAGACCTGATCTCGATGATATCTGGGATACTAGCCACAGAAAGCTCTACCGGAAAAGAGATCAGCCGCTCTACCTCCTGCGTCCCCAGGGAAGGCGACACCGTAATTACCTGCACCTGATTATTGGTAATATCCGGTACGGCATCGATAGGAAGTTTGGTCACATTATAGGCTCCCCAGCAGATAAGTGCCAAGGTCATCAGCCCAATAATTAATTTATTTTTTATGGAAAAATGGATGATCTTACTAAGCATGGTAATCGTCTTAAACCAAATGCAGAAGCATATCTCCGGCAGCCAAAGTATAAAACCTGTGCCAAGAGAATAAGCATGAATTAAATGAGAGGAACCATCTATACCTTCGTGCAATAGAATTCTGCTACAGTAAAGTATAAAAATGAATACTTACTGCTAAGTAGCAGTATATCCTGATAACGGCCTTATCAAAGACAGGGCAGCTAAGTTAAACTGGTTCGGAGAGGTTTGAAGTCAGACGATTTGAGGCGGCTGCCAGATAGAACCATCAAATAGATCGGATGGCGCTGCATATAAATAGTGAGCTTGCTCTAATTGCGTCTGCTCATTAAAATATTCAGGATGCTGCACCGCAGGGGTGTTCACAAAATAGTCGTAAGCAGAGTTTCCCATTTGCTTAAACGGGAGGCTTTCGTGCTCATCAGTAGACTGCTGCTCTGCAGCACAAGCGTAGTGCATCTTCAGGAAATCGATGAAGTTTAGCGTCTTGTTTGCGTTCTTCTGATGCTCTTGATAGTGTTGTAAAAGCGCAGGAATCTTGGTCAGCTCATGCAGGTCTGAGTTAGGCAATAACGAGCCTATAAAAATGAACACTGTAAAAAAAATGACCCTGGCTTTCAATGTTGTGCTTTAATTGCAAACAAACTTAAGCAGAGTAAAGGATAAAGGCAATCTTTGCTATCTAAATCGGATAATAATATATGTATCTACAGGCGAAACCATTTATACTTTCAGATTATTTTAACAATGCTCTGCAACTTTTAAACTGCTATTGAGGCTACTCAGACCAATTTAACCTATATTCACTAAGATATAGCACAATATCAACATATATTATAACTATTAACAACTACATAAAGTATACTTTAAGCATGAGCTTCTGGTGTGGCTACAGTGCAATTGTTTTTGCACATAGCAAAATTACTTATTAGCCCATTTCCCTTCTTTACGGCTAGACCTGCTGCCGTCATACATCTGAGAACCGTTGAACGGATGCCAATGAGCACCGTGCTTTACCCTGTAAAACTGGTAAATCTTCTCACTTTACAACTATTTAGTAATGCGAAAACGTCTATTCTTAAGCTACTGCCTGGTGCTTTTGTTTCAAATATATGCTGTGGCCCAAGGCAGAACCGTTTCTGGTACAGTAACGGATGCTTCTACAAATCAGCCTTTGCCCGGAGTTTCGGTTCTGGTAAAAGGCACAACTGTTGGCACAGCCACTGATGCCAGCGGCAACTATACATTATCAGTTCCTGAGGGAGGCAATACACTCCAGTTTCGCTTTATTGGCTATCAAACTATAGAAAGACCCATTGGAAATGCCGCTACCATAAGTGTTGCGCTTCCTGTGGCTACCCGTGAACTAAGCGAGGTGGTGGTGACTGCGCTTGGTATTGAGAGAACCAAAAACGAACTACCCTATGCAGCTCAAAAAGTAGAAGGCGAACAGCTAACAAATACCCGTGAGGCGAACTTTGTTAATGCACTATCTGGCAGGGTATCAGGCGTAAACATACAGCGCAACAACAACTTAGGAGGCTCTACTAACGTGGTTATACGGGGCAATAAATCGCTTTTCGGTAGTAACCAGGCCCTTTTTGTAGTTGATGGTGTCCCAATTGATAATGCCAATACAAACAGCAATGGCTCAGTTGACCCAACCCGAAACCAACAGCAAGGACTAGGAGGGTATGATTACGGTAATGCCGCAGCTGATATTAACCCAGATGATATCGAGTCAATTAACATATTGAAAGGTGCTGCTGCCACAGCCTTGTATGGTACGCGCGCAGCAAACGGTGCTGTTATTATCACAACAAAAAAAGGCCGTGAAACAGAAGGTATAGGCGTAACGCTAAACTCCAGCGTAAATATGGGCTTTATTGATAAAAGCACGTTCACTGATTTCCAAAAGGAGTATGGAGCCGGTTACGGTAATTATTACGAAGATCCATCTGGCTTCTTCCTGTTCAGAGATATTGATGGAGATGGTGTTGAGGATTTAGTAGTACCAACAAGCGAGGATGCCTCGTACGGTGCCCGCTTCGACCCAAATTTGCTCGTTTACCATTGGTATGCTTTTGATCCAAGCTCACCTTTCTATTTGCAAAGAACACCTTGGGTGGCAGCAGAAAATGACCCTACAGAGTTTTTCAAACATGCTGTAGGTACAGCCAACAGTGTAACATTAGATGGCGGCGCAGAAAAAGGATACTTTAAACTAGGATATACCCGCAACACCGATAAAGGTATACTTCCTAACAGCGAGATCATCAAGAACTTCTTAAACTTCGGGGCATCTTATAATATAACCGAAAGGCTTAATGCATCTGCCTCTATTAACTATACTGTTGTAGAAGGCACAGGTCGCTATGGCACTGGTTATGACGACAAAAACGTAGCTACCAACTTCAGGCAATGGTGGCAAACAAACGTAGACATAAAACAATTGGAGGATGCCTATAAAAGAACTGGGCGTAACATAACCTGGAACTGGGCTGACCCTGAAGACCTGGTGCCAATTTACTGGGATAACCCTTACTGGACCCGCTACGAAAACTACCAGAACGACGAACGAAACCGTTATTTCGGTAATGTTAGGCTAGACTATCAACTTACAGACTGGCTTGATATAATGGGTAGGATATCTTTGGATACCTATAGGGAAATACAGGAAGAACGTTACGCAGTTGGTTCGCTCTCCCCATCAGAATACCAGCGCTTTAACAGAGAGTTCAGCGAACGGAACTATGACCTGATGGCCAACCTAAACAGAGACCTGAGTGAGTCTTTTAACCTGAAAGCAACTATCGGCACAAACATCAGGAAAACGGAGACAACATCTGTTTTTGCTGAGACAAACGGTGGTTTGGTTGTACCGCGATTTTACGCCCTTACAAATTCTGTTAACCCCTTAGAGCCTCCGATAGAAGAAGATATTGAGTTACAGGTAAATGGTTATTTTGCCAGTACTACACTCGGATTTCGGGATTTTGCGTTCCTGGACTTAGCTTATAGAGTAGATCAGGCCTCAACCTTACCATCAGATAACAATACCTTTGGCTACGGTTCTGTGTCTACAAGCTTTGTATTTACAGAATTAATAGAACCACGGGAATGGCTAACAAACGGTAAAGTAAGGCTAAACTATGCCGAGGTTGGTAACCTGGCTCCAGCATATTATGTGAACGATGTATTTGCCAAACCCACACCTTTTGGCACCATCCCATTATTCTCAATACCTGGAGACAAGAACAACCCGGAGTTAAAACCTGAGCGTACAAAAAGCTATGAAGCTGGCTTAGAGATGGCTTTTATGGATGGCCGCACCGGCTTCGATATAACATACTATCAATCTAAGTCAGTTGATCAGATAGTACCTGCCTCTGTTTCCAGAACTACCGGATACAACAACAAAATTGTTAACCTTGGAGAAATAGAGAACCAAGGCATAGAGCTTTCGCTGTATGGCTCTCCTATTAAGACCTCTGATTTCTCATGGGATGTAAACATTAACTGGACCCGAAACCGAAACAAGGTGCTTGATCTGGGCGAGTTTGACAACTTCCAGTTAGGTACCTTCCAGGGTGGAGTATCTATAAATGCAGCTGTCGGGGAGCCTTACGGCACCATCAGGGGGTCTAACTTTGTGTACCTGAACGGCCAGCCTGTTGTAGATGAAGAAGGATTTTACCTTATATCTCCAACATCCAATGAAGTTATTGGCAATGTCAATCCTGATTGGATTGGGGGCATGTCTAATACACTCCGCTACAAAGGCATTTCACTAGGGTTCCTGATTGATATCAAACAAGGCGGCGATATTTTCTCTTTAGACCAGTACTACGGACTGGCTACAGGAGTTAGCACGGCTACTACCTTTACCAACGACTTGGGAAACCCAGTTCGAAACACATTAGATGAAGGCGGTGGCGTTATACTTGCCGGCGTGAAAGAAGACGGCACTCCTAACGACATCAGAGTAAGTGCTGCCAACTACGGCTTATTCGGCTATGCTTACAACCCGGCTGCTGCATTTGTTTACGATGCCAGCTATGTAAAACTGCGTGAGATAACATTGGGTTATTCCCTTCCAGCCTCTTTGCTTTCTGGCTTGGGCTTTATTAAAGGGGTTGACATATCAGCTTACGGCAGAAACCTCTGGATAATTGACAAAAACCTTCCGGACGCAGACCCTGAAGATGGCCTTAGCTCCGGTAACCTGACAGGAGGCTACCAGGTGGGCAGTTACCCTACAACCAGGAATATCGGCATTAATGTTAGAGCAAGATTTTAAGTAGAAAGATATGAAAAAGTTACTTGCAATATTTATAGTCGTGGTTTCGGTATTTGCCTGTACAGATGACTTTGAGGAGATGAACGTTGACCCTAAAACTGCTAGCGGTAATGTGCCGGCAAACACCTTGTTCTCCAATGCTCAGAAAAACCTCACAGACATTGTTACAAGCAGCAACCAAAACCTGAACATCTTCAGGCTCTTAGCACAGTACTGGACCCAGACAACTTACACAGATGAAAGCCGCTATGACCTAAGCACCAGAAACATACCACAAAACTTCTGGAATATACTTTACAGAGACGTGCTAAGTGACCTGCGCCAGGCCAGAGATTTTGTTAACACAGATCCGGACATATCTGATGCACAGAGGGCAAACCAGCTTGCTATGATAGAAATCATTGAGATCTATACTTGGGCTGTATTGGTAAATACCTACGGCGACATACCTTATACTGAAGCACTAAACATTGAAAATGTGGTGCCAGTATACGACGATGACGCTGCCATATACAACTCGCTTCTTACACGAATAGATGCAGCTATCAACTCTCTTGACCCTGCTGCCACTGGTTTTACAAGCTCAGACCTGCTCTATGGCGGCAACATCAGCCAATGGGTAAAGTTTGGCAACTCACTTAAATTGAAGTTAGGAATGACTATTGCCGATGTAAACAGTGCCACAGCAGCACAAGTTGTGGCAGAGGCTGCTCCTAATGTATTTGAGTCTAACGAAGACAATTCCTCGCTCCAGTACCTGGCAACACCTCCTAATACCAATCCTATTTGGGTAGACCTGGTGCAGAGTGGCCGCCGCGATTTTGTAGCAGCCAATACCATTGTTGATGTGATGAATGATTTGAATGACCCGCGCAGAGATGCTTATTTTACCACAGTAGCAAATGATGATGATGAAGAGGTGTTTAGAGGTGGTATTTATGGCCGAAGCAATAGTTATAGCCTTTTCTCGAAACCAGATGAACAAATAACCAGCCCAGTATTTGAAGGATTGCTGCTGGACTACGCAGAGGTAGAATTCTTTTTGGCAGAGGCTGCAGCCAGAGGTTATATCGCAGAGTCACCGGCAGAGCATTATAGGCAAGGTATTAGCGCATCTATGGAATATTGGGGTGTAGAAAATGCAGAAATAACTGCCTATTTAACACGACCTGAAATTCTGGCAGACTTGGCCGCACTTGCTGTAGGCGCAGGTACCATCTCGGAGCGGCAAAAGCAGGCCATCGGTACGCAAAAATGGCTGGCACTTTATAACAGAGGCCACGAAGGCTGGACCGAATGGCGCAGATTAGACTATCCACAGCTTCAGCCAGCTGACCCTGCTATACTTCCGGCTATTCCAGTACGTTTTCCTTATCCGGTGCAGGAACAAAATCTAAACACTGCTAACTATAATGCTGCATCAGGAGCAATTGGAGGCGATCTTCCATCAACCAGAGTTTTCTGGGATATAGATTAAAAAAACCAGGTTAAAACTAAATAGTAGTACAATACAGCAAAGCCCGCAGTTTCTGCGGGCTTTGCTGTATTGTACCTATAGCTTTTTTAAAATCAATTAACTTATAGACCTTTAAGAATAGCTACCACATATTAAAGTATTAAACACTGTTAACATACGCCTACCTATTATAAAAATAATTCAATTCATAAACTGAACTAAATCAACTTGCCACTACCAATTTTATATTTTGTTTCAACCTTTTTCTAAAGCAGTAATTTTTATGCAAACTCATCTCCCATAAAAACGCAACGTACTATTTTTCAAATATTTACATGAAAGTATAAAATATTAGTTATATAAATTATAGTACAGCAACTTATAATCTTGAATTCAGGGGCTACGATTATATTCAAAAAAAGTTTCTTGTAAAGCAATAAATTTTAAGCATATTAGTTTTATGAAATAACTGCATCGTACTATTAGCGGCGTCAGCAAGAAGCTTTAATAAGATTACTTTATCTATAAAATTCTCTTGTACTTAGTCTGCTACAACCTGGTTAAAATGATGCCTGTTTATGATCCGCTGTGTCTGCTGCCATAGAGTTTTACTACTCTTTAAGCAAGTTGAGAAGAAGCTTTTCAGGCAAGGTGCCTGATTAAGCGATTGAAGTAGTGCTACACTTTTTATTTGTAGCCGGAGATGTAATAACCACAGAACAACGAATATCCATGATTATCACATTTATACTTTCTTTAATAGGAATATTTGGTACCCTCACAATTGTTGCATACTTAAACCAGATGGAAGAAGGCATGGCCGAACTACAAGAGCAGTTAGTCGCCCCAATTTGCCCTGTTTGCCTGGTTCACCATAGCACCGCAGATGAGAAAAAGTTATACACAAGGTTTAAGCATACTACCAACTACTATAACCGCAAAAGAAAGGTGCTTAGCAGATACTGCAGGCTGAGAAAGAGAAAGTAGCCACAACTCTTGTGTTCTAATAGGGCTGACTCAAAAGCTTTGATCAATCTATCTGGGCTTTAGCAAGATGTATAGCATTCGCTTTAAATATAATCTTTCTTCTGTATTTGGCTGCACGGACCTTCGTATCTTACAAAGATGTAAATCCAGAGCACTCTTGATAACCTGAAGATGACCGGAAGAAGCCCGATAACAACAGCGGCCACCACTCCTATCATCATACCCATGGTTATTTCATCTACAAACTGATAAAGAATAAAAAGAGAAACAAGAAAAGCGGCTACATTAAAAGCAAAGCTTACATACATGGCTCCATAGTAAAAACCCGGCTCAGGCTCGTATGGCTGTCCACAACAAGGGCAACTGGTGTGCATATCGGCAAACTTAGTCGTATATAAGCCTCCTGTAAACATTTTGCCTTCGCGACACCTTGGGCATTTGGCAGTTAGAATACCGTACAATATAGAGTTTTGCTTGCTCATACTTTATAGATAATGTGGCTCTATGCGTGCCCAAATATAGCTAAACATATCGCTTGCTTAATATAAAAAAGCATTCTTCGATACAAATCTGTCATTAAGGTATGTTCTGAACCAGTTTCTTTACTCCTTCTTCAATACGCTTCTGAAGTTTTGCTTTGTTTTCTTCAGGTACTACACCCTGTGCTGCTCCTTGCCACACCAGTTCATTGCGTTTATTGTCAACCAAGTGCAACGACAAAGTGCCCTGCTGGTAACGTCCAACCTCTACATCGCGGCTTTTCCAGGTGTACCGGCGCTGGCCAACGTAAAACGGCGGATCTGTAAGGATATTAGTTTCACGGGTTTGGATCTCTTCTGCCACCACAATACCCAAATTTACCTTCAGGTCTGGGGACTCGCTGCTGCGCCTAAGTCCACGCTGCTCCAATTGCTGCGTAATTTGCTCTTGCAGAAAATCAAGCTGTGCCCCGTAAGGCTGCAGGGCATCACCACTGGCTTCTACATCATAAAAGTCGAATGTTTTGTAGTTGCTTAGCCTAAAGCCATCATCTGCCTCCGAGTCTAACAATTTTATTGGTGAGCATGCTGCCACCAGCAGGCACAAAAATATACTTAGAAGTATGATGTGTTTAACTTTCATCTGCATCATGTTTATTTATACTTTATACCTATACGCCACCTGTACCTAAGCGTTAGCAGCACAAAGTAGTTTACGAATAGGAAGTATAAGCACATAAAACTGCTAGTCTTGTTTGTGAAGTATAGGTAATGCTGCCCTCTGTTCATTAAAAGCTTCAGGCAAAAATCAATATCAACTTTTAATGCAAGCAACACCTTATTACCAAATAACAGGGGTAGTTAATAAAACCATTAAGCGCCTCGTCATCCAAGTAAATCAGATAATATTCTACCCTATTAAATCCGGTTACCACTCCCACTCGTTTGTATTCCCAATGCAATAAATTCAGATTATGGAAACTAACAACATATTATTATTTATCGGAGGGCTTGGCGGCACTGAAGTTGTACTGATTGTGCTTGCTCTACTTTTATTTTTTGGAGCAAAGCGTATTCCGGAATTAGCAAAAGGCTTAGGCCGTGGCATAAGAGAATTTAAAGATGCTTCCAGAGACATCAAGAATGATATTCAAAAGTCTGTAGACACTCCAGACCAAGTATTACCACGAGAATCAAAAGCAGAGCCAAGAACCTGATCGGAAAAGACAGTCTGCAATAGAAGAACTGTTATGGGTTTGGGTATTGATTCGTCATAATTTCAAACTTGGCCATTCCTTTCTTAACACAAGATCACTGTATTTTTACCCTACTAAATCCAGTTTCCTATCAGGCCTCGTAAGTTTTGCAATTCTACAGGCTAGCAGTTATGCCTGTGGCAGCACAAATTTCTATTTACTATATGTTTAAAAATTATGGAAAAATTACAAGACAAATCTGCTGAGAAAGATACAAGCTTAAAAAGTTCTTTGGCAGTTCCGATTCAGCGGAGAATGTTTATGCGTTATGCAGGAGCTACAGCCGCTGCTACTACATTGCTTTTTGCAACGGCATCCTGCGATGACGATGACGATGATATGTTACCGACAGACCCGGCGGCAGTTGACTTAGGCTCAGGAGATACTGGCATACTAAACTACGCTTACGCACTGGAGCAATTAGAAGCAGCATTTTACACAGAAGTTGTGGCAAAATCATTAGGAGTTTTTAATCAGTCGGAGCAGCAGATCATGCAGGACCTGAAAGGCCATGAGTCCATTCACCGAGATTTCCTGAAGGCAGCACTCGGCTCAGCTGCTATTCCAAATCTTGAAGTAGATTTTAGCTCTATCAATTTTAATGACAAGAACAGTATCCTGACAACAGCCCGTACTTTTGAAGACTTAGGAGTTGCGGCTTACAATGGCGCTGGTCGACTTTTAGAAAATGCTGGGTTCTTAACGCTGGCTGGAAAGATAGTTTCAGTAGAGGCCCGTCATGCTGCCGTTATCCGTGACTTAATTTCAAATGGCACTTTCTCTGACTCAGCCAATGATCAAGGATTAGATCCGGCTATGATGCCTGCAGATGTACTTGCAGCAGCCTCTGCTTTCATTGTAACAGAAATTTCTGCTAATAATTTACCTAAATAATCATAGCTATGAACATTTTCAGCATAATAGAAGATATAGAAAAAGTTGATCCGGAAGTATACAACAGACTAGACTCCCGTAGAAGTGCCTTTAAAAACTTAGGGTCATTAAGTAAAAAAGCTGCCTTAGCTGCCATTCCGCTTGCGCTGGGTTCTGTATTCCAGAAAGCTTATGGGCAGAGCAGCGGTACTGTTGTAGAGGTACTTAATTTTGCCTTAAAGCTTGAGTACCTGGAGCGTAATTTTTATACGCAGGCCCTAGCAGCCAACGGGTTGATAACAGACGGAGCTGCTAGAACAGCCATCCAAAAAATACAGGAGCACGAGGCTGAACACGTAACTCTGCTAAGAACTACTATACAAAGTCTGAACGGCACTCCTATTAGTGAGCCTACTTTTAATTTCGGCAAAAACTTCCCAAATTGGAATACAGACTACCAGACATTCCTGACATTGGCACAGGCGTTTGAAGACACTGGTGTTCGCGCCTATAAAGGCCAGGCAGCTAACTTAATCAGTAACGATACTGTGCTTACAGCCGCATTACAGATACACTCCGTAGAGGCTCGCCACGCAGCGCATATCAGGCGCATGCGTAACAATGCTGGTTGGATAGTAGGCGATGGTGACAACAGCAACGTACCTGCCGGAGCACAGCCAGTATATGCAGGCGAGGGCAATGTAGCCCAAGGCACTATAAACGATATAAAAACCCTTGGCAGCGGCTATTCAGCTGCGATAGCTACGGGTGCTTTTGATGAGCCATTAACCAAAGAGCAAGTTGCTGCTATCGTATCGTTGTTTGAGTAGTACCGTTTGTGTTTTACATTCAAATTTACTTTCCCATAAATAGAAAAGGAATGAGCAGCTGGTAGCGGCTCATTCCTTTTTGTTTTGCTGGTAATATGTCATTTAAATTTTATAACCTAGATACAATGCAGCTGCATGTTTTATAAACTTTTCGAAGCAGATTGAGTTAAATAGTAAGTTCTAAATGAGGTAAATCAAAACCTATACTTTCATAACTTAAAATGTTTGGTTTCTCCTTGTAAAATATTAATTATAATCTTTAACTAATTGGCAGGTCAGCACCCCATACCTAAACTTACTGAAGAGGATTTGGTATCACGAATGCGTGCACATGACTCCTCTGCAATGTCAGTACTTTACGATATGTATAGTGCCACATTGTATGGTGTTGTGTTACAGATTGTGAAAATAGAAGAGACAGCAGAGGATGTACTGCAGGAGTCATTTGTAAAAATCTGGAATTCTTTCGACAGCTATGATGCTTCAAAAGGAAGACTTTTTACCTGGATGTTAAATATTTGCAGAAACCAAGCTATTGACACAATCCGGTCTAAACATCACCGCGTAAATAGTAAGACAGAAAATATAAGCACCGACACACGTCTAGGTTTTTCAGCGGATGGATTTAAACCAGAACATGTCGGGGTTCGGGATATGATTGATAACTTAAATCCAGAGCAGAAACACATCATCGATTTAATGTACTTTAAGGGATTGACTCAAAGTGAAATTGCAGAGACATATAATATTCCGCTGGGTACAGTTAAAACCAGAGCTCGTACTGCTGTAAAATTGTTAGCAAGATTTTTTAAAGGACGTGCATAACGAAGACTACATAACGTCTGGAATTCTGGAGCTATACGCAGCCGGAGGCCTAACTCAAGCAGAACAGGAGGAAGTAGAAAGACTTGCCGCTACAAATCCTGAGATTCGCGAGGCCCTTGATGAGGCATGTGCAGCCATCGCAGCTTACGCAGAACTATACGCTGTTAACCCCAAGCCTAGGGTGAAAGAAAGTATAATGCAGCGAATACAACATCCAACTCAGGACACAAATACTATACTTACCAACAAAGCTTCAGAAACAACTAGTTTATACTTAGAAGCGCAAAAGGCCTCATCATCTTATAAATGGTTGCTTGCTGCTAGTGTCGTTTTGTTCTTAATTACGGGTGCACTTAGTATGCATTTTTATTCTAAATGGCAGAATGCAGAAGATAGGCTGGCTGAAGTAACAATTAGAGAACAATTACTTGCTCAAAATTCTAAAAATGCCTCATTACGATTGCAGAGGCAGGGAGAGGCACTTTCAATTCTACGTGATCCAGAGTTTAAGCCTGTGCGGCTGCAGGGAGTAGATAAACACCCGGAAGCTGAGATAACAGTATACTGGAGCCCGGAACGGCAGCAGGTTTACGTAGATGAGGTATCCCTTCCAACTCCTCCCTCAGGAAAGCAGTATCAGTTATGGGCACTTTTAGATGGAAAACCAATAGACGCGGGCTTAATAGAGATTGCACCAGAAGAAGCCGGCCTACAGCAGATGAAGAACATCAGAGCTGCACAGGCCTTTGCCGTAACACTTGAGCCTGCTGGAGGAAGCAAAGAACCTACTTTAGACCAATTAATGGTGATGGGGCAGATTTAATGTGTCCCATCTTATCAAAATTTTTTAGACCTCTTTCTCCCTTTTGAGCAACTACTAAGTATTTTATAACCGGCTAGCATAAAATTTAGCTGGTACTTGTGGTACTCTGATTATGAGCTTTGCTATGTAGGCTTTTCCAGTTATGGTAGAGGAGAGTATAATACTTTCTTTAAAATAATAGAGGTGAGGAATGCACAAAAACAAAAAAGCCCCTCTAGTTAACCTAGAGGGGCTTTTTGTGATCCCGTTTGGATTCGAACCAAAGACCTACTGCTTAGAAGCGACAAATAATAGTATTTTTTTAATTTTACATCCTTTTACTTATTTTGCATAAAGCTTATTATCAACATTTTATATAAAAATTAATTTTATGTAATTATTGCTATTTTGCCCCTTTGTGTGCAAATTGTGTGCACAGAAACACTACGAAAACAGCTATGATTACCGCATCAACCTCCATTATGCTGGACACCAGACGCCCCCTAAAAGACGGGACGTTTCGGGTAAAACTAAGGATTACCTTCCAAAGGCAACGGAAATATTACGGCACCCAATATTCCCTGTCTGAGGAAGACTTTTCCAAGGTACAAGGGGATAAACCAAGGGGTAGGTATAAAGAAATCCAGTTGTCCCTGCAGGCTTTGGAGCAAAATGCGGTACGTATTCTTGAGAAGATGCCCTTCTTCACGTTTGAAGCCTTCGACAGAAAGTTTCTTGAATTGCATGCAAGAAAGGATGTGTTTGCCGCCTATGAGCAGTGTATTAAGCAGATGAGCGAAAATGGACAGGCAGCTAATGCTAACTTCTTTGAAAACGCCTATATCTCCCTCATCTCTTTTATGCTCAAGGAGCCGCCCATCAATCGAAGGAGACTCTCCATTCAAAAGTCAAAGGAAAGGAAACAGGACCTAATAAGAAGAAAAAAGCCGCTGCCCTTTACCGATGTTACCGTAGACTTTCTCAACAGCTATGAAAAGTGGATGCTCAGCCGTAAAAAAACACTCACCACTGTGAGCATGTACTTGCGCACGCTTCGCACCCTCTTTAATGATCTTATAGATGCAGGCGATTTAAGTAGGGATCTCTACCCCTTCGGACGAAGGAAGTATAGGATGCCGGCCAGCAAGAACGTTAAAAAAGCTCTGACACTCTCCGATGTGGAGAAAATATACAACTACCACCCCGAACACGATAGCCAGGCGAAGGCCCGTGACTTCTGGATCTTCTCCTACCTCTGCAACGGTATCAATGTCAAGGATATCGCCAGGTTAAAGTATAAGCAACTTAGTCGGGAGAGCATCACTTTTATTCGGGCAAAAACAGAACGCACCACTCGCCATGCCCTCAAGCCTATTGTGGCCATGCGCACACCTGAGATAAACCGCATCATCAAGCGGTGGGGCAACAAACCAACCTCTCCAGATACTTACGTCTTTCCTATCCTGAGGCAGGACATAACTCCTGAGCAAGAGTTGGCCTATGTCAGGCAGACAGTCAAAACCATCAATCTTTATATCAAGCGTGTCGCCGCCGAAGTGGGCATTGAGCATAACGTGACCACTTATACCGCCAGGCACACCTTCTCCACCGTACTTAAGCGCGCTGGCGCTCCAACTGAATTCATCTCCGAGTCGCTTGGTCACAGCAACCTTAAAACTACTGAGTTCTACCTCGACAGCTTTGAAGATGATGTGAAACGGCAGTACGCAGCTCATTTAACTGCATTTAACAAGCAAAAAGATAAAAAGAGGCTAGAACAGAAGCATATAAGAAGACCTAGAGCTCAGCAAAAGATTAAAAAGGATTACCCACTTTATAAGGAGAACCTTTCAGTTCCTATAGATAATAGCCTGCTTAACCACCAAAGCTTAACAAGATCCTATACCTCATCGGGTATAAGCAATGCCTCATATGTTATTTTTATACCCGATAAGGTATAAGACATGCAGTTAAATGAAATTGTAAAGGAAAGACGCAAGCAAGCAAGTAAACCTGACACAACCAGAGCTGGCTGTAAAGGCAGGAAATAGCCCCAGGGTCTCGTGAAGTCTCATTTATTCAATAAACCATTGGGAAGATGTTGGCAGCATATTATCATTTATGCCTAAGGTATAGGATGTTAATGGATTCAGGCTTTCCTTCAAAGGTACTATGTCCTCTTCTTTTGAATTAATACTCATTATGGCCCCAAGAAATGCTCTTACACGAGGAGGATACTCTAGCGCATACTTAATTAGCATCTTTTTCTCTTTAGGGTCCAGCCTCTGAATTTTGCATTGTATGAGTTTAACACCTGACTTCTTATCTAAATCAGGTATGATTTTGAAATCCTTTAACGCGTCAAGAATTTCTAATAAATGATAATTCTTACCGGTTATGTCTACATAACTCTTTATAGGCTTTACCTCGGTTTTCCCCAGCTTAGTTGATATTCTGTTCGATCTACTTGCAATTTTTATGGTGTTTGACACTTGGGTGGTCAAACCCATTCGATTGTACAGGCTGTTACCCGTAATATAGCCTACACGCTTATTACCTTCAAACAGGTAGGGTTTAAGCAATTCCTCTTCCCGTGGTTTGAGTTCACCAAAGCGAGATTTCTTAGGTTTATAAAATACTCCATTGGATACCCTTTTAATAAGCCCCTTACGAATAAGCCTTTCTATTGCTTTAGTGGCAGCGCTATACTCTTCTTTGGAGATACCAAGTTGGTTATACTTAAAAGTAAGTCCTTCCTCTATTCTACCTATTTTCTTCTCTATCTTCTCTGCAACATTCATAAAGCAATGAATTACAATCAGGGTACCACAAATAGAGTTTTTAAATTATTAATTGTCAAGCTTTTTGTACGTAAAACTTGACACTCTAATCCTAAAACTGTCAAGTTAACTGTGCGAGAAACTTGAAAGGACTACTGGCAGTTATTGGCAAGGAGTGACTTAAGATACCAAAGTTGCTGAAGCAATCGCGGGAGCATGGTTGGCGTCAGCTCCAGCCATATTTCTATGTGCCAAGCCCACTTTGTGCAGCGCGCCGTCAGATAATACATTCTTGGGTTGTGATTCTACCTTGATACTACATTACCAAGAGCAGGTATTTTCTCTAGTTTCCTGACAATAGCATGACATAACCTCCTTCTATGTTCGCAAATAGACGGTGTTCGCAAAAAACGAACAAGAATAAAAAGCGAACAGAAAACACATTAGTAAATCAATAAACTACGGCTGCAATAAGAAAACAACCTCTCTTCACTTATCCGCAACAATTCAACCAGGGGATTTTCTTATCAAGACTAGACAAGTATAGAGGAGATACAGTTTGTTAGTTACATGCATATACCTTTTAGCAAAACATGTAAAACAACCATACACATACCCATATGTAGGATTTCAATAGTCCCGCAACACAAGAGCGCTGTTGAGATATGGAAAACACCTCCGGGTTTCCCACATCTCAACAGCATAACAGTAATGGTGATAGTTAAAGAATAGCCTGACCACAGTGAGCAGCACCATACAGGCCACTTCAAAGCAAAAATCCAACGTCATTCATTTTGGGGCAAAGGTAGCCTTGCGGGCCGGACACGGGACAAGGTAGTCCAAACAAAATGGGTATCCACCTCCGGCGGACCCTCCACATTTTCTTTGGCTCCACCTATGCCCTTAGTCCGGCACCGAAGGCAGACGGGGCACCATAATCAATTTCCTCACACTAAAAGATCAAGATTATGGAAAAGACAACTAAATCCCCAGCAATCTACCGTGTAGCCGAAGTAAAGCTTACCTACCGCAACCGCGTCAAGCCCTCTGAAAGACCGCAGGTTACTTGTTCAACAGATTCATACAAGGTGCTAAAGGGAAGTTGGGATACAGGCAAAATAGAGTTTGTCGAACAGTTCAAGGTTCTGCTGCTAAACCGCGCCAACAGAGTACTGGGCATCTTCGAAGTATCTACTGGCGGCATAGCAGGAACGGTAGCAGACCCCAAGCTCATCTTCGTAGCCGCATTGAAAGCCTGCGCCAGCTGCATCATCCTCTGCCACAACCATCCCTCCGGCAACCTCAAGCCCAGTCCAGCAGACCTGCAGCTGACCCAGAAGATGAAAAAAGGTGCCGAACTACTCGACATAGCCTTATTGGACCACCTAATCCTGACGAGCGATACATATTATTCCATGGCAGATGAGGGGCTTTTATAGCTCCTCTTTCCTTTACAAAAAGAGCTCATCGAAAAGGTACACGCTCCCCATCCTAATTTTTTACTTTAAATTTTTACTCCTCTGAATGCTTATCAGAAATTCAACCACCTGGCCGAGCAGGTGACCAACGAAGTCATCGCGTAACTCAAGCAGGGCAAGTTCCTATGACACCGCCCCTGGAGCTCTGACGGCCTTCCCTGCAACTACCAATCAGGTCGCCCTAAAGGATGTTTAAAATTAAATATTTAAAATATAGCGGGTACTCCGGCCTCCCCCTTCCTGTATGAACGCCCCCAGTTCCAGCAACTGCTGCAGGTCCCTTGTTGCCGTCGCCTTGGAAGCTTTGGTAATGCCTATATACTTCCTGGCATTCATACCTCCCTCAAAACCCTCCGGCCCTGCGTCGAACATCCTTCTTACAGCCTTTGTTTGCCGTTCATTCAGCGCGTCCCTGAACCGGTCAAAGAACTTCGATTTCTTCAGAATAAAATCGACCAGGCTGATCGCCTGTTGTTGTGAGGTTAATATAACGCTGACAAAGTATATAACCCAGGAGGTGATGTCGTTGCTTTTCTGGGCCTGCTCCAGGGCATTGTAATACGCCTGCTTGTCTGCCTCTATGGTCCTGGAGAGGCTCAGCAACACCGGGCGGCCTAAGGTTTGCGACAAAGCTTTTTCTGCAATGGCTCGCCCGATCCTGCCATTGCCATCCTCAAACGGGTGCAGGGTCTCGAAATACAAATGTGCCACCGCCGATCTCACCGGGCCTTTCCTCATCTCCTTGTCTCCTCCCGGTGCTGTCTGGTTGAACCATTGAATGAACCTGCTCATTTCATCCGGTATGCGGGCAGAGGGAGGAGCCTCAAAATGCACCTTTTCTTTGCCAAGCGCACCTGAGACAACCTGCATGGGTTCCTCATGGCTGCGCCACATGCCGACATGGATGCGTTTTTGTTCCTTTAAAAGCATCGTGTGCCATTGGAAGAGCTTTTCCGCTGTCAATGCCTCCGCATAGGTTTTACGGGCATCGACCATCAGTTCACCAGCCCCTTGCGCCATTTTGTCTTTTGTTGCTTCAGGGGATTGATTAAGGCCAAGGTTATTGCGAATAGACGAAACTACGTCCTGACGGCTAAGGTATTCGCCTTCTATTTCTGACGTTTTGATAGCCTCAGCCACCATCATATCAAGCACAGCTTCCAACCGGACCGCTTCAGGCAGGGCCTTCAACATCCCTCCGACATGGCCCGCCAGCGCTGCGAACTCGAAAAGCATATCATCTACTTTACTTACATCATACCTGAATTCAGGCCAGTCGGGTTGTTGCCAATTGTAGATCATGAGCCGAATATAACATTTATTCGGCTCAAATACCATAATATTTTGAGCCGAATAACAGATTTAATCGGCTCACATAGACTTTAATTTACTAAGAAATAATACCTTAAAGTTCGGCATGGCGAACCTGTAACTGACCCGGAAGATGCAAAAAGACATTAAACTACTTGACATTGCTTTATTGAACCTACCTGATCCTAACGAGCAGAACGTATTATCCCATGGCAGATAAGGGGGTTTTATAGCTCCTCCCTTGCTCATTTAAACAGTTAAACAGCTTACTACTTTTTGGAAAGACCAAGAGTTCTAGCGAAATAGTCATCCGCCCTTTTCCCAATTCCGAGTTTCTGTTTTAGCTCGTGCTCCTCCAGGTCAAAGAAATCCATAAATCCTACCTCATGCTCTTCCTTTGCCTTATCCTTTCGATAATGCCAATAGGAATTATAGTAGCCTTGCTTCAACCAAATCTTGACTGTCTGTAAATCTTCCTCAAAACTATGGTCAATCTTATCTACATAGAAGTGAGAAGTTTTTAAGTAGGCTGCAAAGAAGGGGATAGAAACTTGTTCTCCTACTCTCGGTACTACGGGTAATTGGTCAGCTTCCAAGGTCATGAACTTGTCCTTTGTCCAGCCTCTGATTAAAAACTCATACCGAATTTTAGCGAAGGAAAACACAGGTCTTACTTCATGATCCAGTACAAGGTCATGATATATCTCCTCCATGTATTTCCTGATTTTGCCGTACTTCAGCCCTGTGGCAGCAGACAAGTCCTTCAGGGAGGGCATTGGCGCTTCATCATCATAAAACAGGTTCCTTTCCAATATGTCCTTCAAAAGAACATTGTAGACTTTCCCATTTTCTGTAAGCTTCATAGCCTTACTCCTCATCGAACTGATATCCATCAGCATATCCTTAGTTGACATACTATTCTCATTCATTTGTATGTATTTTTTGTTTTTCATTAAATTTCAAACTTGATGATAGGCTTCAGCCTTTCGGACGGAAGCCCCATTTGTTGTGCATCAAATAAATTGTTTAAAGTGTACATCCATCTTTACTGAATTAGCTTATCGCTTTTTGAATTTAGTTAAATTCAGATCAAAAAAATGACAAACCAGCGCTATGGAAAATAACCGGATTTCTAGAAAGGAACTGTACCAACAGGTATGGTCTGAGCCAATGACTACCTTAGCCCGGAAATACAGCGTCTCGGACTTTGAACTTCGGAAACTTTGCAAAAAATGGCAGGTTCCAACACCAAGGCAGGGGTACTGGCAAAGCTTCAGGGCAGGTAAACAAGTACCCATTCCAACCTTACCTGATCTGGATTCTGAAGAACAGGAAATAGATCTGGCTACTCTTACTGAACCTAAAGCGGCAGCGCCACTATCTCCCTTAGAGCTTTTACAGCTGGAAATCGAGCGTAGCCTGCAAAAGGTACTTCAGGTACCGGCCAAGCTTACAAACCCCGATAAACTGATTGCCGCAACGAAGGCTAACATCGAGCAACGTAACGTCACCTATCGCTTTACGGAGTTGCTCACCACCTCCTATGGGTTTTTGGACATGAAGATTTCCAGGCAAAGTCTCAACCGGGCGTTTCGGCTTATGGACACGCTCATCAAGGCGCTTCGGGCAAGGGGGCACAGCGTCATGATCAGCGGCTCTCAAGCCTGCATTCATATCAGACAAGAAAAGTATGAAGTGGCCATTCGAGAGAAACTGAAAAGATCGGACGAGATCAGGCCAAAAAGCTACTCCTACGATTACACCCCAACAGGCATATTATTCCTGAGAATTGGCCCCACCTGGAACGGCAGGGAGTGGCAGGATGGTAAGGTGCCGTTGGAAAGCAGGCTCTCAGCCGTTATCGCCTACCTCGAGTGGAGAACACAGAAAGAGGAGGAATGGCATATTGCGTGTAAGAAGGCGGAGGAAGTACGTCGTGATAAAGAGCGTGTCCTGCGGGAGCAGCAGTTGCGGAAGGAACAGGAGCTAAGTAAGTTCAAGGTTTTGCTACAACAGGCAAAGCGCTGGCATGAGGTACAGATGCTTCGAAATTACCTTGCAGCCGTAGACCAGCATACGCTAGATAACGAGAACCTGCACCAGGAACACCGAGAGTGGCTTTCCTGGGCACAGCAAAAAGCAGACTGGTATGATCCGCTAATAAATCTTCCAGATGATTTGTTACATGAAGTAGACAAAGAGACGCTCACTTTGCCAAACAAACACCCTTACTACTAAATCAATAATTCTTTATTTGGGTGATGCCTTTTTATGTGCACCAGTACCTAGTTTTAAATAGCTACTAGTAGATAGGATAATTAAGCAGCAACGCTCTTATTGCATTTTCTACTTTATATATTTATATTCATAAGCAATACTACAGGAATCGCTTGGATGCCTGCATGAATCGATTAGCAGGAGTCCAGGTTAAGCAGGTAAATGTGTGATGCATACCGCAAAGCCCTGGCACTATGAAACACCTGAAAAAGTTCATCACCCACCTCCAGACAATTAACCTGAAGGTGGTACCACAAAAGATTTACAATCCCCAAAGCGCTGCCCGGGAAGAGGTGAAGGTTTATGAGATTACACATGAAACCAGCTACGGGGGTGTTCCCTTTGAGAGCGAATTTAAGCTTCTTATAGAAAAGGCTTTAGTAGACTTACTCGTCCTGGATAACAGACGGCTTTCGGCCATTTTGGAACAACTTGATTCGCTCGAAAAACGCTTTCAGGCATTTTGGGTCAACTTCCACAGCTGCCGTTTTGATCTTGACTTTAACTATCCTCCTGATTTCCTGTTTCAAATCAGTCTGCATAAGCTGTTTTCTGTCCCTGCGCTACAACCAGCATATACTGGCATTGTGATCGAAGAGCAATTTGTGGATGATCTAACGGAGTCCGTCAGACTGCGGGAAGCCTTCCTGGCCGATTTCATCAGGCAGGCCAGGCGCTTGCTCACCCCAGAAATGGAACATACCAAACCTGAACAGCCTGTAGAAGTCAAGCCTGTAATGAGCTACCCGCATTTTACGGATGGCGTGGCCGAAAAATTTACGGAGGTGTTGAAGGGATATTTCACCCAGGCAGACCAGGATCAATTGTTACCCCTCTTCCTCCACAACCAGGCACCAGCCTCTCCCCTGCTCTTCCACGGAAATGGCAAGCAACTGGCCGACGCATTTAAGCAGCTCTACGAGGCTAACCTGATTGTGGGCTGCCTCAAAGGGGAAATGGAGATGTGGATCACTAAGCACTTTGCCTACGTATACCGCGGCCAGCAAAAATCTTTGCCACCCAATTATCTGGGAGCCATCATCTCCTCTAATGCCAAACCCTGCCAGTCGCCTATCCTGGACGTGCGAAAGCGGTCAGATGGCAGCTTCACCATCGTCCCGGTACTTCGCACGCAAAAAAACTATAGTTCCTACTAGGAAACAGGGAGGAAGCAGAACCGCCTGCTTGTATCCCATCCAAATAAACACCTACCATTGCAGCACAAACCAAAAGAAAAGCTGTTATGGAAAACTTCACTTTTGAGCAACTGCCCCAGGCCATGCGCCTGCTCTTCGAGAAAATGGAACACCTGGAGTTGCGTCTGTCAGAGCAACTCCCACCAAAGGACACGGAGGTGATCTTCAACGTCACCCAGGCCGCTGCCTTCCTGCACCTTTCCGTCGCCACCCTCTACGTGAAAACCTGCCGCCGGGAGGTCCCCTTCAACAAGCAGGGAAAGCGCCTGTACTTCTATAAAAGCGAGTTGGCTGAGTGGATCCGGCAGGGAAGAAAAAAGACAGTTTCAGAAATCCAACAAGAAGCCAGTCAACACATGCTAATCAAACGCAAAAGCTGATCATGGCGCCTCCTTGCCAGCAATGGGAACGAACACTTAATGTCTGGACATCGCCAAGTCAAGCGACACCGACTAAGGCGTAGGCACCTGTAAGGGCGCTATAGGGAGGGGCTTTACGTGCAGGGAGCAAGTTTGTGTTTTTGTCATACAAAAACCTCCTCCCTCCCCTGCCGCTCCCGGTGGTCGCAGCAGTAATTTTTTCTAACACGCTAAGCCAATCAGCACATGGAAGCAGCGCATACACAGCAGCAAAGCCAGGAGAAAAAGAAGGGCGGCCGTCCCGTCAAACGGGTGAAGCGGAGCTATACCCTCGTGGTGCGGGTAACCGAGACAGAGCGGCTCCTTGTCTCGGGCAAGGCCCGGGAGGCGGGGCTGAGCCTTTCGGCCTGGTTTCGGGCAGCGGCAAAAAAAGCGGTGGTGACGGCGCGTCTCCGCCCTGAGGAGCTGGCCACGCTGCGCATGCTCTCAGGTATGGCCAACAACCTAAACCAGCTAGCTCGGCTGGCACACCGGGAGGGCCTGCTCTCGGTGCAGGGCAAGTGCCGCCAGGCCCTCGACGAGATCAATCACACGCTTCACTTACTGGGCAGAGATGATCGGCAAGGTAATAACCGGTAAGAGCTTTGGTGGCTGCGTGCGCTACGTGGTCCAGAAGCCCGAGGCCGCGGTGCTGGATGCGGACGGCATCCGCACCGACGCCATAACGGCCATGGTCGCTGACTTTAACCTGCAGCGCAGGCTGAACCCGGACCTGGAGAAGGCCGTGGGACACATCGCCCTGAGCTGGAGTATACACGACAGGGAAAAGCTGAATGCCCAAGTGATGGTGGATCGGGCAAAAGAGTACCTGGAGAAGATGCAGATCAGGAATACGCAGTACCTGATCGTACTGCACCGGGACCGCGAGCACCCGCACCTGCACATCGTCTACAACCGGGTTAATTATGAAGGCAAAACAATCTCAGACAGGTTCCAGCACAGGCGCAACGCCAGGGTATGCCGGGAGCTCACCCTAAAGCACGGCTACTACCTGGCTCCAGGCAAAGGGCAGGTAAACCGCCAGCGCCTGAAAGGGGCCGACAAGGCAAAGTACGTACTTCATGACACGATCAAACAGGCACTACACCACGCTAAAAGCTGGCAAGAACTGGAAAGCATGCTTCACGGCAAAGACATCACCATCGACTATAAGCATAAACGGGGAACGGATCAGGTGCAGGGCGTGAGCTTTTGCCAAGGAGAGTTGAGCTTTAAGGGATCCAGCATCGACAGAAGCCTGAGCTACGGGGCCATCAGCAGACAGTTGGAGCAGAACCAGCAGCAGGCACTATTGCTCTCCCCTACTTCCAAGCCGCATAAAGGAATTGCTCAAGCAGGTTTCTCTGCTCCTGTTATTTCCACAAGCAGAGATCTTGCACGCCACGACAATACTGGCATATTAGAAAGCTTGTTGGCTCCTGCCACAGGGCAGGCAACTGACTCGGCTAACATGAACGATTACCACTTTAAGAAAAAGAAACGCAAAAAGAAAAGGAGAATACACTTATGAACCCTGAAGAACTAGAAGAAAGACTCTCAGACACAGAGCGCGTACTAGCCCTGCACGGAAAGCGGCTGGAAAAACTAGAGGAGCAGGGAAAACCGGCACCTGCTCAAACTGTTAAGAAAACACCTGACTATTCCTCTCAGTTTGAGGAGCTCAAAGCGCTTATCAAGCGGCACGACCTGGGCGTTCAGGCCCTGCAGATCTATAGCCAGATCTCCTCCTTCCGGGAGACGATCACCAAGCTGCCCAAGGTGCTACCCGTCCGGCACCACCACCACTTTGAAGACAGGTCACGAGCCTTTGTAATCGGGGGCTTTGTGTGTTTACTGGCTGCTGCCATTTCTGTAGGGCTGTGCCTGAGCCTGTACCGGGAGAACGACAGATTGCAGGAAAGTGATTTTAAGTATAGAATGATCCGGAAGGCTTATCCTGAGGTAATAAATTGGGTCGATTCAGTTTACAATCATGCGCCGGAGGCGGCCAAACAATTAGACACAGATGCTTCGCAATAAGTACTGATAATGATCAGAAAAAACATGACCTACTAAAATTAATCTAGCGGCTATTCCAAACAGATATAACCAGACGAATTTTACAATTCTCTGATTTCCTTCAAAGTTGAATCAATTAAATGAGGAACATCCCCTTTCAATAAGTCTGTATAAGTTACTGCCTGAGCATTAAAGGTGTCGATGGCAATACAATGATCCTGCGAGATCTGGTAGTCGTCAGCATAATTTTTCTGAAGAAAACGATACAGCATCTCAGAAAACATACCTAATTCATACTTTCTAAAACCGTCTAATTGTGGTATAAGCCAAACTGCCCCTAGTTCATTCTTGCCGTTTTTATCATATGAAAACATCAACGACGGATTAACAAATAATGGAAATCCGTCTAACGTATGTATTTTGTAAACTTTGGGCACCTTTTGGAAGATTAGTTTTCCAGAAGGCTTCACATCATCAAATTCAAAATCCTTGAAACTGGTTAATATATCCATGTTCCGTTGGTACATGGCTTTGGTACGCTTATCTTCTGCGTTTTCAAGTTTAGCCCTGAGCTCATCTATTTTAGCGTTATAAAGCTCAGTATCCTTATGCTTAAAAACGTTGTAAATGCAGCTCGTGCTGGTAACCCAATAATCGCCTCCTCCCTCGGCGTCAGCTTCAGTTTTAACTTTCGCCTCTCTCGTTTTTAGTTTAAAGGCAAAGTTCTTTTTACTTCTATCTGCCTTTCTTCTGAAAGCCACTAATTCCTTAATCGTTATTTTCTGCATTGGGTCAATTTCAAAAATCTATGCTAAATCATTTGTCTTAGAAGGGTAGGCTACAAGAAAATTTAATGTTGATAGCACCTGCCACTGGCGCTGGTGGTCATACGCTTACATCGGGCTCCTGCTTTGGTGGTGCCGGAGCATTGCACGCTTCCCGTGGATGAGCGGCTGCCTGAGGAAGAGCTCCCGCTGCTATCGGTGCTCTTTAAGGCGGGCGCGGCTTGCACTGCGGGAACTGGCGTGGCAGATGTGCCAGAAGCTACAGCTGGAGGCCTGCACACACTACATGCCGTCAGCCCCTCGGCCTGTGCCTTGGCAACTGTTGTCTCAAAGGAACTCTTCAAATACCTACAGGTTTGCACATGGTACTTGGCGCCGGTTTTGGTTTTGTAGACTGTCTGTGCCTGGCAAACAAATGCAAAGAGCAGGAAAAGAATTAGTAAAGCTTGTTTTCTCATGTTAGTATACTTTTAAACATTCTAATTTAAATATATACTATTTTGCAATCATAACAAAATATCCCTATCATTACATGGTATACCTCAATAGCTGCATATTAACAGCAGACTTATACTTTTGGAGTACCGTGCAGCATTACTATTAGCTTATGAAAACAAAACTTTTACTCTTCTTTGCCCTCTCCTCTGTTTTAGCAGGCAGCCTTACTGGCTGCGATCCCGGTTACTCCAACAGCCACACTTCATACGAGGAGGCCAAACTTACCCTGGAACAACAAGAACAGATGTATCCTACCAACTTCTTAACAGCAGACGGCACATACCGGAGAAACCTTATTGGAGAATGGGTAATAGAAGGAACAGTAGGCAGTACCGCAACCATAGCCAAGTATAAAGATGTGGTGTTGACCATTAGCTATTACAGCAAAACACAGACGCTGCTGGGCACAGAGCAGCAAACCATCTACGACTACTTCAGCCCAGGCAATAAGGTAAAGTATAAGTTCAAGTCCTTTGGCTTCAAAGGGGCTAAAAGCATTGGGATTGATGTATTAGGTGCAGCTGCGACTAACTGATATTTATTCAAACTTTTTACTAGTAGCTATCTCAAAAATAAAAAGTCAATTAGAGTTATAAACTATAAACCTTCAGCGCGAGGTCATAAAGCTACCTCCTACAGGCAACTCAAAACAGATTTAGTTAATCTTAAGATATTTTTGATATAGCTACTAAAAATAGGGGTTACAAGCACGCTCCAGGGAAAGAGCCAATTATTTAACAGAAATCAAAACTTTATGAATATCGTCCAACTGTAGCAAGCTTGCAATAAAAAAGGTGTTAGCACCCAAGCTTCAACTTAAAACCTTATTCAAAGAACAAATAAAATTAAAGATATGTGGCCTGATAATGAAACATCAGAAGATTTGCTTGGCTTTAAGATTCATGCAGAATTTATCAAGGAAATTGTATTAGACGACAATTTACTGCCGACCACAATTGGCTTATTTGGTGATTGGGGAAGTGGCAAATCAAGTATTATGCAGATGCTGAAAGAAGATTTATCAAATTCAGAGTCTGAAGGTATAATATGTCTTTATTTTAATGGTTGGGTCTTTGAAGGACATGATGATGCAAAAGCCGCACTGATTGAATCAATTCTGATGCAGCTTGAAGCAAACCAAAAATTGGTTAGTAAAGTCGGGAACAACATTAAGAAGCTTTATAAATCTGTAGACTGGATGCGGGTTTTGCATTATGGGTTTAAAAATATTGCAATGCCACTCACGACAGCCTATCTAACCGGAGGAGTCAGCTTAATTCCGCAGTTTATACAAAGCATAAAAAACAACCCAGATCAACTCACTGAAAAAATAAAAAGTGGGGAATTTGATGAATTCATAAAAAAAGCTGAAGAAAACAATCCACAGGAAGTCATTAACTCAATACGTAAGTTCAGGGATGATTTTGAGGAGCTTTTAGAGAAGTCTGAAATTAATAAGCTGGTAATCTTGATTGATGATTTGGACCGATGTAACCCAGAACGTCTCGTGGAGAACCTTGAGGCTATCAAGCTCTTCCTTAATGTAAAAAAAACCGCTTTCATTGTGGGTGCTGATCCAAGAATTGTAAGTAAAGCGGTAGAGTTTAAGTATAAGGATACATATAGATTCGATGAGCAAAACAGCAGGGTTGTCCTTGATTATTTAGAGAAAGTTATTCAGATACCATATTACCTACCCAAATTATCAGACACAGAGGTAGAAACTTACATTAATCTTCTTCTATGCAAGATTTTACTTTCTGAACAAGAATTTAAGGAATTAATACTTACTGATTTTCATGCTTTTCGGACCGACCATAAGTTTGATGTGTATGATAGCTTCCGCATTTACGATAGAATGAAAGGAATCCGTCAGGAATCTGATCTTCAAAGCGAATTTAAGTTCATACCAAACCTGGCTGCTATCATATCGGATAGCCTTTATGGCAATCCAAGACAAATAAAGAGGTTCCTCAATACCTTCTTCTTAAGACGAAAGCTTGCTAAGGTCGCCAAAATCGAACCTTTTGACTTCTCTGTGCTAAGCAAGCTTATGGTCCTGGAATATTCGGAACCACGCCTTTTCGAGGAGCTTTTTAATTGGCAAAATAATCAGCAGGGCAAACCTTATCAGTTGTTTTTCTTGGAAGAAAAACTGAATGAAGCGGTTGTTAGGAGCGAAGAACAAACGATAGAGCCTGATACTCAAAAGGAGGTGGAAAGTTGGCTATCCAACCCAAAAGTTATAAAATGGCTCCAAGCGGAGCCCCTTCTTCATGCCGTTGATCTAAGGGAGTACTTTTGGTTATCAAGAGACCGGATAAATTCCTCCGTTTCATCTAAGCTGATTTCTCCAATAGTAAAACAGTGGATTTTAGGGCTAAAGGGTGCACTTGCTTTCCAAGACACAGGCCTACAGGTGGAAAAAATAGTCAATTCAGGTTCTTCATCAGAAATTGCAAAGCTTACGGATGTTCTTAAGGTAGAAATCTGGAATGAACAGGATTCCCTGCCTTTACATTACGCTTACATTGAACTTATAGGTAAGAAAGTTCCAGGTAGCCTTCAGGATTACGAAGATTTTTTTCAAAGATGTAATTTAAACAATGTCCCAGCGTCTATACAGCCGCTTTTGGCAGGTTTAGAACTAAAGTCAATACCTAATAAGATCAAGCAAGTAATCATGTCTAAAGACCCACAATTAACATCTCGAATAGCAAAAGCTTACCAAAACTCAATTTAAAAAATGGGAACCACACAATCAATTTCATCAAGGGTAAAATACGACCCTAATTGGAGAGGCTTGAATACTGCTATCTCCTCAGTGGCAAAGGCCGTGGAGGAACTAATCGCTTTGGACACTGAAGATTCAAGTGATCATACTGATACTGAAGTCGATGTAAACCTTGACACGAAAATCAAAAAGGCAGAAAAACGGAAAGAAAAGAATTTAGGGAAGCTTTTCAAAAGGTTCGCAGAGCTTGAGAATGGTTCAGGAAGAAGTTCTACAGGGAAGTCGAAAAATAAAGTCTGGGGAAGATCAGGTAAGAAGGCCTCAATAAGATTAGGCTATGTTTTATCTTCTATTGCTACATCTGGTCTTGACAAAACATTAGATGCGATAGGATTATCACATCTTAAAGGGAAAGATCTAAAAACAATTGTCGGGGGCCTACTGGATTACTGCGCAACCAATGCTGATACAATGGATGAAGTGGCCGCGAGAGCAGCCTCTGGCCTGATAATAGAAGAATTCCTTAAAAATAACTGGGGGCCCATCACAACCGGTACTCCTCCGCAAGCAGCAGGCTTGTCAGATAATGAGCTGTCCAAATGCCTGGTCAACTTCTGGAGTTATTACATTTTCGAGAATCTATTTGAGCGATTCAATGAAAGTATTTTGCAGAAGTTTACCAACAATCCAACTGTAAAGGCAAACACTGCCCATGAAATCAAAAATTTTATTATCAATAGTCTTAATGCCCTAAACTATAAAGTGGAGTTTATAAAAATTGATTGGAAGGGATCGGAGGGCAGGGCTATCATTGACAGGCTTTATATAAGTATTATAAACATTTTCAGATAAAAACCTATGCAGGTTGCTATACTTTTTGACAAAATCAATAGGCCTTCCAAGAAGGCTGAAGCAAGGCATGAATTCACACTAAACACGAAGGTAGGGAGCAAGGAATACAAGGGTAAGTTAGTGGTAGATCTGGAAACCTTGGTTGCAAACACAGGTGACTCTACGTCATTAAACTTTGACCTGTTCTTGATCAGTTGCTACGCTTATGGTGTAGACCGCTTTATTAAAAGAGAAATTTATTCCTTTGACGGCTGGTCCAGAAAAATTGAAGTAGACTTCCCCGTAATAAATGTGCAAGTATGGGAAAGCAAAAAGGCTGCTTTAGAAAAGATTCTCTCTTTTATAAGCGGTGATATCTGGGATATCAGCTTTTCGCCATCCAGCTTAAGTTTTGATAATACTTATAAGCAGGCTGCTTTTCTAGGTAAGATAGATCAGGTAAATCTTCTCTCTGGAGGCTTAGACTCTCTGATTGGTGCCATTGATTCCCTTGAGCAACCTAAGCAGGTGCTATTTGTTTCGCAATACGACAATGATTTCAAAGGGCCGCACCAAGAACAGGAAAAATTGTTCAACGCATTGAAGGATGAATATAAAAATGCTTTCCATATCCCGTCAGTACTTGTAACTCTGCAAGGAAGTGACCTAAGCGTAAGAGAATCGACCCTGAGAACGAGGTCCTTAATGTTCATCAGCCTCGGCTTATACTTTGCAAGTAACATTTCTAAAGATGTAAACTTACTGGTTCCTGAGAACGGCAGCATTTCATTAAATTTCCCGCTGAATTCATCAAGAAGAACGGCATGCAGTACAAGGACAACGCATCCTAATTTAATGAGGTTAACCTCGGAGCTTCTTTCTGAATTAAATATCACCAATACGATCTTCAACGATTACTCCTTCAAAACCAAAGGCGAAATGGTGAACAATTGTCGTAATATAGTTTTTCTTAAGAACATGATTACGCGAACAAACTCATGCGGGAAACGGGGTTATAACAATAACTGGGAAGAACCGGATATCAGAATAGCCCACCATTGCGGGCGATGCATGCCATGTGTATACCGTAAAGCTTCTTTATTAAAGATTGAACCAACAGCAGGGTATTACGGAAACAGGTTAAGTTCTACTATAAACAGTAACAAAATTAGATCGCAGGATTTAAAAGCTTGTAAAGCTTTCTTGGACACACCACTTACAGATGAGGAAATATCAAGAGAGTTGGTATCTAATGGGCTGGTCGATTTCGAAAATTTAAATAAATATGTCGATTTGGTAAAGCGCACTAGAGCAGAGGTAGATACTTTGTTTAAGCATGAAGGAATTTAATTTAGAAAAATTTGATCGATACGCATTGTCACATTGATTTGTATCCTGATCCTATAGCTGTTGCTAATGAAAGTGAACTTTCAGGAACAATTACTATAGGAGTTACAAACTTGCCGAGCCATTTTGAACTTGGTCGCCCTTATTTAGCTAGACATAAAAAGGTAAGATTAGCTTTAGGTATGCACCCTCTATATGCAGAGAAGCACTTAAGAGAACTGCCAATTTTCATAAGAAATATAGATAACACATCTTATATCGGCGAAATTGGTCTTGATTTTTCAAGAGAGGGGATGGCTACTAAAGAATTACAGGTTACTACTTTTAAAAAAGTATTAAAGTCTTTACAGGGGAAAAGAAAATTATTGAGCCTTCATTCTAGGAAGGCTGAAAAAGAAGTATTTATGTTTCTTCAAAGCTATAATGTAGAAACAGCAATTTTTCACTGGTACTCCGGACCTCTATCGTTGATCGCTGAAATTTCAGCCGCTGGCTATATGTTTTCTGTGAATCCAGCTATGATAAAATCAAAATCCGGTCAGGAAATTATTAAGCGAATACCTAAAGAAAATATTCTTACCGAGAGTGATGGACCATTTATCACGCTGGATGGTGCTCCTACCAAGCCAAGGGATGTAGAAGCTGTATTAATTTATTTATCAGCTTTATGGAAGATACCTATTAATGCAGTAAATGATGTCATACAGAAAAACTTTTTCTCTCTCGTAAATACTCTCAGATAAATTATTGATTATTAAACTCATTTGCTGAAGAATTAAATATAAGTTTAATGTTGAAGGTTTCAATGCGGTATTTCTAATAGCGAAAAGAAAATCAATCGCCTTCGCTAATGTTTTTTATTCACAACTAAATATACAAGCAATATGGAAAAAATTCAAGCTATCAAACCTGGTCCAAAACCAAAAAAAGACGATGGGTCACTAGATAGAAGGAGACGAGTTACACCAGAGAAAAAGGAGAAATATCCACCTCTCAAACCCCACAAACACAAGCCAAACGATTAGTCAATTTTGGCAATCAAAATCTGGTTGAAAAATTCAAAATTAAAAAAACTTGTCAGAATAATCTCACAGGTTTTTTTAATTAAAATACTAGTCTAATGTTTTACTACCGGCCAAAACAAGATTTCGTGAGTAGATCGGAATACAATAGAGTTAATTTTTCCGCTAAAATCATATGTCTATCGCTACTTACACTGCTCGTCTATAGTATGGTTTCGTTTAACTACTGATAGGCTTACTTCTTACTCTTGCTATGCTTGAGCTTCACTTGTTGATATAATTTAAATGGATTAGGTCTATGTATAATCCTTACCAAAGAAATCTTCTAATGTCAAACCATAAATATTTAACACCTTCACTAATGAGCTGATTCTCATATCTTCCGAACCCGCTTCATACTTACCATACTGTGATCTGTTAATGTTATTATCGTAAGAAAAGGAATCTGAGTTAGTATAACCCCGCTCTTTTCGCAGCCTTGTTAGCTTAGCGCCAATTTTCTTAAGCTCCTCACTAGTAATAAGCTTTTCCCTTTTATTTAATTCCTCATCATGATCCATTTCATAAAGATCAAGCTTATACAATTTACAAATTACTCCGAAAAAGCATACTCTTAATTAGGAGATTAGAAATTTTAACATTATATTAGCAACATGATAAAATCATGCTGTCAACAAAACAGCTAATACTTTTTATACATAACATTTTGATTATAAGCATGTAAAATATTATAAAATTATTACGCAGATACTAAAATAAGTATTGCTTAACAAGCCTCGCTGTAGAAATCTGGTAAATTTTTATTCCCGCGAGCGTGAGTGAGGCACCAATACCCTATATTTGCTATAGGGCGGTGCTCGCTTATGTCTATTGTGGGAAGCTATTTCGAAAGAAGTGGTAGGCTTTACCAGAGCCTCTACAACATTAGACTGGCGGGTGCCGCCTTTAGCTTTTGGCCATTATCTAATCCGAGGCTTCTGTTGATTATTTCTTTAACATCAGCAACAATGGAAGCTATCCAAAAATCAAAGCACACAACAGCTCAAACACTTATTATAGTGTACAGGAACTTCCATGCATCTGCCAGTTCTATTCTGTCATCCTTATTCCATCTCCAAAACTGGACTCTCCTGATTTCACCGCCTGAGTGAGCTGCCTCTTCCCCTACCGCTCCATACAACACAGGCTGTAGCTACTAGTTAGGAGTGGTCGCCTCTTTTAGCGCTATACCTTCAGCTGCTCCTCTCCGGAAGCAGCAAGGGAAACATTTGTCCATTAACCAGGCTAAACCCATGGAAACAGCAAAGGCAAAAACGATTACTAGTACAACCCCGCAATGCATCATTCAGCACTTCTGTCAGTCCTATACCTTCGAGGAGGTGCAGGAAGCCCTGTGGCACAGCCAGCACCCCCATCTTTTGGCTACATTTAACGAACTCGACCCGCTGCACACCGACAAACTCACGGTCTTCTATGAAAACATTGAAATTCTTCTTTCGGCTGTATACCAACTACCTGACCTGCCACCCCCACCGCAGGAACAGGAACCTACCCTAACCCTTTACTTTGCAGGAGACCAGCGCCATGTGTAAACTCCCCACCTACAGCTGGGCGCTACTGATCTGCCCACCCGAGTGAGCCAAGCTTAATACCCCACCGCCGTTAGGCCTGCATCGCACCGGTCTTTTGCTAGCGGGCATTCCTTTGTTTTATCTAAATTTTTACCTGTATGAAACCATCCAAATGGCTTCCCGGGCTCCTCATGCCCATTTTGTTCCTACTGTTTATCCTGCTGTTGCAGTTATTACCTGGCTTTCTTATTCAAATGGCTCGGGCCCAGTCTGCCCCTGCTCCCAGCCAAAGCCTGGCCGTCGGGCAGCCCGTACCGGACGTACACCTGACTGAATTGGTGAATTACCCAAGCCCCACAGTTCGGCTTTCCGATTTCCGGGGCAAGCTGCTCATCCTGGACTTCTGGGCCACCTGGTGCGGCACATGCAAGGCCGCCATGCCCAAACTCGATGCGCTGCAGCGCGAGTTCGAAGGCCAGGTGCAGGTGCTGCTGGTTAACTCAGGTTCCAATAAGGACACCGAAGAAAAGGTAAAGGCCTACTTTGAACGCTGGCGCCACCCTGACGGAAGACGATACGCCCTGCCCTCCGTAGTGAACGACACCATACTAGGCAGTCTCTTCCCGCACCGCCTGATCCCGCATGTGGCCTGGATCAGCCCCGATGGCACCTTGCTGGCTACTACCGGCACCGACCAGGTAACCCCGGAAAACGTGCGCAAGATGCTAGCCCGGGAGCAGGCTGTGTTACCCCAGAAAAAAGATATTGACGTAACGCGTCCTCTCTTCACAATGGAGGAACTACCCGCCGGGCACATGCTCCGCTACAGCATCCTGTTGAAGGGAAAAGTAAGCGGCCTGCCCAGCGGCACCCGTATCCGCCAAAGCGGGGATACTGTAAATGGTGCCGCCCTGACTAACACGCCCCTGCTCACGATGTACCGCATCGTGCAGCGGGCCCTGTACCCGGAGCTTGGGACTAAAGGCCTGCGCGTGGAAGTAAGCGACAGCGCTGCTCTCTACCCCGATCGATCCTCCCTGTCCGATGTGGACTGGAAAGCACGGCACTTTTACTCTTATGACCTGGTCGTGCCGTCGCACCAGGCGGATAGCCTGTTTCACTACATGCTGGGCGACCTGAACACCTTCTCCGGTTTCTACGCTACGCTGGAGCAGCGGCGCATGGACTGCCTGGTGCTCGTGCGCAAAGGAAAAGCGCTGCTTACCTCACAGGGCGGGACTCCTGCTAACCAGCTTTTCCGGGAGAAGCAGCCCTTTCTGCGCAACATGCCCCTCTCGGCGTTGGTCAGCCGCCTCAACAACCATAGCGGTATCACATTGCAAGTTGTGGACGGCACCGGTTACACCGGACCAGTGGACATTGAGTTGCCAGAGGGCGTTGGAGACCTGTCTTCCCTGCGCCGCGAACTGCAGCGACAGGGCCTGGACTTGCGGCAGGCACGGCGTAAAGTGCCTGTGTTTGTAATCCGCGAGAAGCCTGGGGCACCACCACAGGCTAAAAGATAAGCCAGGGGCGGCCGGGTCCGCTATAGCTGGGCAGGATGGCAGCGCCTGGGGTTAGATTAGTTTAAAGTTAGATAATAGGTACCCTGTGCGCCACCCGGGAACCTGGTGGTCAATTGCCCTAGGTTCCTGCCGGTCGCCCCAATTTCCCTTAACAACCTGAATCATTCCATCACTTTAAAACATGTACCATATGAAAAGTACCTTACTCTTTCTTTCCCTGCTGCTTTTGCCCCTCTGGGCGCTGGCCCAACAGGTTGTGCGCGGCAGGGTTCTCTCCGCCGCCAATCAATCGCCCCTGCCCGGCGCCACCGTGCTGGTGAAAGGCACCGAACAGGGTACCACGGCCGATGTCGATGGCTACTTTACCCTTCAGTCCGTACCCGCCGGTGCCATACTCCAGGCGAACTTCCTGGGTTATGCGCAACGTGAAGTGGCGCTGCCAACTCCCCTGCCGCAACTGCTGGTGATCTCCCTTACTGAGCAGTCGAGCCAGCTGGGCGAGGTAGTGGTCTCTACTGGCTATCAGGACCTGCCGCAGGAACGCGCCACCGGCTCCTTTGCCCATGTTAGTAGAGAGCAGCTACAACAGCAGGTAAGCACCGACGTACTCAGCCGCCTGGAGGCAGTTGCCAGCGGCCTTACCGTGGACCGGGGCACGGGTTCCCAGGGACAGTTCCTTGTACGTGGCCTGAGTACCATCCAGGGCCCGCGCGAACCGCTCATCGTCGTGGACAACTTTCCCTATGAAGGAGACCTGCGCAATATCAACCCCAACGATGTGGAAAGCGTCACCATTCTCAAAGATGCAGCGGCAGCCTCCATCTGGGGTGCGCGGGCAGGTAACGGCGTGATCGTAATCACCACCCGGAAAGGTCGCTTCAATCAGCCCTTGCGTGCCGAGTTCATCACCAACGTTACGTTCACCGGAAAGCCAGACTTGTCCTCGCTCCCGCAGCTATCCAGCTCCGACTACATCGACCTGGAGCAATTTCTCTTTGATAAGGGGCATTACAACAGCCAGATCAACTCTGCCAGTCGTCCGGCCCTTACGCCCGCCGTGGAGATCCTGCTGGCTCAGCGCAATGGAACCCTCACCGAAGAGGAGGCACAAACGCAGCTCAACGCGCTGCGCTCCCGCGATGTGCGAGACGATTACCTACAGTACATGTACCGCAATTCTGTCAACCAGCAGTACAGCCTGGGCCTGCAAGGCGGCACCCATGCCCATGGGTGGCGCCTATCGGGCGGCTATGACCGCAACCTGAGCGTGCTGGACGCAGGCTACAATCGCCTGAACCTGGCCATGCAGCACACGTTACGTCCCCTCAAAAACCTGGAACTGACCAGCGGGCTGCGCTACACCCAAAGCCAAAGCACCAGCGGGCGCCCCGCCTACGGAGACATTACTTCCCAGTCAGGCAACCTCTACCCCTACGCCCGGTTTGCCGACGATAACGGCAAACCGTTGCCCCTGCCCCGGGACTTCCGCCAGTCCTGGAAAGAGACAGCCGGGGATGGCAAACTGCTCGACTGGAACTATTACCCGCTCACCGAGCACCTACACAACCACAGTACGGATAACCTGCAGGACCTGGTCGGCCACGGCAGCTTGCGCTATACCTTACCCTTAGGATTGGAAGCCAGCGTACGCTACCAGTACCAGCGGCAGCAGGCTCAGGGCGAGCGCCTGCAGGACCCGGAAAGCTACGGCGCCCGCAGCATCGTTAACCGCTACACTCAGATTAACCCCAACACCGGCGCTTTGACCTACATCGTGCCCAAGGGTGGCATCCTGGACCTGTCCCATGACCTGGTGGAAGCGCACAACGCGCGCGGCCAGCTCAACTTTGATAAAACTACTGGGGAGCACACCTTTGTGGCCCTGGCTGGCGGGGAGGTACGCCACACCCGCACTACTGGCAACAACAACCGCCGCTACGGCTACGACCCGGACCTGCTTACCTTCGGGCAGGTGGACTATGTGAATCTTTACCCGTCCATTGTCAACGGCTCGCTTTCCAACATCCCCGACAACAGCGGCCAGTACGCAAGACTTACGCGCTTTATATCAGTGTTTGGCAACGCAGCCTACACCTATAAACATCGCTACACGCTTACAGGCAGCGCCCGCCAGGACGCCTCCAACCTGTTCGGTGTGAAGGCCAACGACCGCTGGAAGCCGCTCTGGTCTGCCGGTATGGGCTGGGAATTGTCCCGGGAGCCGTTTTACCAGGTGGGACTGGTACCTTACCTGAAGCTGCGCGCCACCTACGGGTATAGCGGCAACGTGGACCAGCGCCTTGCCGCCGTCACTACCATCGCTTACCGCCTGGCTCTCTCGGCGCAGACGAAGGCCCCCTGGGCTACCTTCGATAACTTTGCCAACCCTGAGCTGCGTTGGGAAACGGCCCGCATGCTTAACCTGGGCCTGGACTTCCGGCTACGTAACGACGCGCTGTCCGGCAGCGTGGAGTATTATCGCAAGAAAGGCACCGACCTGTTCGGACGGGAATCGATCGACTACACCAGCGGCATCGGCTGGGAAACCGTGAAGAACGTGGCCAGCATGGAAGGCAGCGGCGTGGATGTGCGCTTGCAGAGTACGCACTTCCGCCGGGGCGGCTTCCGCTGGGAAAGCGACCTGAATTTCAATTACTACGCCGACCGGGTTACCGCCTACCACCTTTCGGAGCTGCGGGGCAGCCGCTTCATCAGCGCCGGCACCACCATATCAGGCGTGGAAGGCCGGCCAGTTTATGCAATCTTCTCCTACCCCTGGGCCGGGCTGAACCCGCAAACCGGAGACCCGCAGGGCTACCTGGAGGGGCAGGTGAGCACCGACTACACCGCCCTACTCGGACCGGACGTACTTGTCTCCGATTTAGTCTACCACGGCTCTGCCCTGCCGACTTATTTTGGTTCGCTGGGCAGCACCTTGGCCTACAAGCGCTTTTCGCTCACGGCCCGCCTGAGCTACAAGTTGGGCTATTACTTCCGCCGGGAGTCAGTCAACTATGGCAACCTTTACAGCACCGGATTAGCCCATGCCGACTATACCGCACGCTGGCAGCAACCGGGAGACGAGACAAATACCTACGTACCCTCCCAGGTGTACCCGGCCATCGGCAACCGCGACACGTTTTATGCCGGTTCCGGGGTGCTCGTGGAGCGAGGGGATCATGTGCGGCTACAGTACCTGACGGCCAGTTACGATCTCAGCGCCACCGAAGGACGCAAGCTACCTTTCCAACGACTACAGGTTTATGCTAACGCCCAAAACCTGGGCCTGCTCTGGACGGCCAACAAGCTGGGCATTGACCCGGACTATAACCTTAGCCGCTATGCCCTGCCCCAAGCCCGCAGCTATTCCCTTGGCCTGAAGGCATTTTTTAACTAAACGCTAACTTAAAAAGAATCAAAACATGAAACGTCAATTCAACTATATCCTGTGCCTGCTCCTGTGCGCTGCCACGAGCTGCGAGAGCTTCCTGGACGAGAGGCCGGATAAGGCCCTGGTCGTGCCCGCCACGCTGCAGGACCTGGAGGCCCTGCTCGACGACCACGCTGTGATCGCCAACAATTACCCCAGTATGACAGAGGTAAGCGCCGATAATTATTACCTGACCGATGCCGACTGGGCCGGTTTGCCAGAAGAGGAGTACCGCCGCGCGTATACATGGGAGAAGGACCGCGTGTTCATTCCGAGCCGAAACGACTGGTACTTTGCCTACCGATCCGTTTACTCTGCCAACACGGTACTCGAAACCGTCGGAAAGATCCAGCGTACTCCGGCAGAGGCTGCGCGATGGGATAATGTGAAAGGGCAAGCGATGTTCGTCAGGGCCTCGTCTTTCCTGCAGGCGGCCCTGCTCTGGGCACCAGTGTACCGGGAGAACACTGCTGCAACTGACCTAGGTATTCCACTTCGCCTGGACACCGACTTTAACAAGCCATCCGTGCGGTCAAGCGTGCAGCAGTCTTTTCAACGCATCATTAAAGATCTGAAAGCTGCGTCTCCCCTGCTGCCAGTCACGCCCGTGCACGTAATTCGCCCTTCCCGCCCGGCGGCATACGGCCTGCTGGCCCGCACATACCTTTACATGGGCAACTACCCCCTGGCCGAGGCCTATGCCGACTCTAGTCTGCAACTGAACGCAATGCTGATGAACTACAACAGCCTGAATGCGACGGCGTCCTTTCCCATCGCGCGCTATAACCCGGAGGTGATTTTGCACAGCTTGTTCATGTCTCTGAACCCGAGCCTGGCAATCAGCCGTGCCCGCATTGTTCCGGAACTCTATGGCAGCTATGACGCCAACGACCTAAGGAAATCCGTCTTCTTCCGCAGCAACGGCGACGGCTCCTTTGCCTTCAAGGGAAGCTACAGCAACTCGGGCCTATTCGGTGGGATCGCTACTGATGAGCTGTACCTTACCCGGGCAGAGGCCAGGGCCCGGCAGGGAAAAATCCCCGAAGCTCTTGGTGATTTAAACACCCTGCTGGCCACTCGCTGGAAGGAAGGCACCTTTGTGCCCCTCACAACTGACGATCAGGCGGAAGCCCTTCAGCTAATATTACAGGAGCGCCGCAAGGAGCTCGTCATGCGGGGGCTGCGGTGGATGGACCTCAAGCGCCTCAACCGCGACGGGGCCGGCATTACCCTCACCCGCACGGTGAACGGACAGACCTATACCTTGCCGCCTAACGATCCGCGCTACGCCCTGCCTATCCCCGATGATGTAATGGAGCTTTCCGGGATGCAACAAAACCCACGTTAGCTCCATTTTTAATACAGCGCAAATAGTAACACAAAAGGGCTGCCAATAGAACTGGCAGCCCTTTTAAGATTATGAAAAAGCAATGTTAGTTGCGGCGGGTATCGGCATCATCAGCCGCATCTTCCGGGGTTTTCCCGGACAGCCACGTCTCGATAGAGGTGTTGATCATCACAGAGCAAGGGAGGGTACCTTCCTCACATCCTTCTACTTCTTCCGGGTCCTGAACTACTGCCCAATGTTCCGGGTCGTTCGCCTGGGACAGCTGGTTTCCGGTGAAGCGGTACAGCGTGGCAGCAGTCTCCTCAACTGGAGTTGGCTCCGCAGGATTAGTAAAGGCTACAGCCGCTACGGCCACAACCAAAACGGCTAAACTAAAGATATATTTTTTCATGATGCTGGATGCTTTTGTAAATCAAAAAGCAAGCGAAAAACTTTGGTTTTACAAATTTTGCTGCCTACTCTATTAGCAGGTTTTAGGCTCCTCCTGACCGGGCGTAAAAAGTCCCTTGCCTCTCACACCCAGCTTAACTTGCGTGCTCTCTTCCACTCACCTCCTTTCTGTTTGGTATGTGTTAAAGGTAGAGAGTCCTGCCATTGTATTTTCTGTTCTAGATCAGGAAAACCGGCTATTTTAAAACAACTAAAAGGAAATAAAACCGTAGCGAGTAGGCTCCCGCTCATTATTTAGACAGGTTGGTAAATTGGGTGATTAGAAGGAGGATATGGTTTGGATTACCATTCAAGTCCAAGTAATAGATATTCGTTGCCATAAGCTTCTTCCTCTCCGCGAAAGGTATGCTTACATATTTTTCACCACTAAAATATATTTTCAACTTCTGAAAAAGACAAAGTCGGAAGTAAAGAAGCAACTTTAACAATTGCATTTACATCTTCATAAACCTATATTTACATGTCTATATACTACCTGAAAACATGCTTAACAAAAAGGCCCTCTCCGAACGAGACATCTGCACGAAGTTCATCACGCCTGCCCTTGTAGCGGCTGGCTGGGATATACAGAAGCAAGTACGGGAGGAATGGTCTTTTACAGATGGCAGGATCATCGTAAGAGGGCAGAAGTACACCAGGGGCAAACAGAAACGCGCGGACTATGTGCTGTTCTACAGATCCACCATGGTGGCAATTATCGAGGCCAAAGACAACACCCACTCCGTTGGTCATGGAATACAGCAGGCAAAGGAGTATGCCGACATCCTGGATATTCCCTTCATCTATAGCTCTAATGGTGATGCTTTCCTGGAGCATGATAAATCTGTAACAGAAGGTGTCGTAGAAAAAGAATTACCGCTAGATCAATTCCCTTCACCTGAGAAGCTATGGCAGCGCTATGCCAACTATAAAAACCTGACACCACAGCAGCAGGAAATTGTAAAAGAGGAAAACCACAAAGACGAGACAGGCTTTGCCCCTCGCTATTACCAGCAAATCGCTATAAACAGAACCATAGAGGCTGTGGCCAGAGGCGATAAGCGAATATTGCTCGTTATGGCTACCGGCACCGGCAAGACTTATACAGCCTTTCAGATTCTCTGGCGGCTTTGGAAAGCGAAGACAGTGAAGCGGGTGCTCTACCTGGCTGACCGAAACATACTGGTAGACCAGACCAAGACAGGCGACTTTAGACCATTCGGCTCTGATATAATGACCAAGATACAGAACCGGGAGGTGGACAAATCGTACCAGATCTACTTTGCGCTATACCAGAGCCTGACGGGCAACGAAGAGGAAAAGAATATCTTCAAACAATTCTCACCTGATTTCTTCGATATGGTGGTGGTGGACGAGTGCCACCGCGGAAGCGCCAAAGAAGAATCAGCCTGGCGGGATGTGCTGACTTACTTTGACTCTGCCATACACTTGGGCTTAACAGCTACGCCAAAGGAAACAAAAAACACCTCTAACCTTACGTATTTCGGTGAGCCTGCCTATACTTACTCCTTGAAGCAGGGTATAGATGATGGCTTCTTGGCACCATACAAGGTAGTGCGTATCAGCCTTAACGTGGACGAAGGATACCGCCCTGAAAAGGGAAAGGTAGACAAGTATGGCCACGAAATAGAAGACCGCATCTACAACACTAAAGACTTTGACCGAAACCTGGTGATCGACGAGCGTACCAAAGCAGCGGCTAAGAAGATTACTGAGTACCTTAAGCTGACGGACCGCATGGCCAAGACCATCGTGTTCTGCGTGGATACCGAACATGCAGAGCGGATGCGGCAGGCCCTGGTAAATGAGAACAGCGATATGCTGCAAAAGCATCCGAAATATGTGGTGCGCATCACGGGAGATGATGAAGTAGGCAAAAGAGAACTTTACAACTTCTCCTCTGTCATAGAAAAAGAGCCTGTAATCGCTACCACCTCTAAGCTTTTAACAACAGGTGTAGACACCAAAATGGTAAAACTGATCGTGCTGGAAGCTGGCATACAGTCCATGACCGAGTTCAAGCAGATCATAGGCCGAGGCACCCGACTACGGGAGGATGACGGCAAAGTATACTTTAGCATTATGGATTTCAGGCAGGTGACCAATCTGTTTGCCGATCCTGATTTTGACGGTGAGCCGGTAGTAATTTATACTCCGGGGCCAGACGAAGCGCCTGTACCCCCTACTCCACCCGGTGAAGAAGAAACAGGAACGGGAGCTGGTGAGCCGGGTGAGAAAGGTATAGACGGATTAGGTGGCGATCCTCCTCCGGGACCTAAGAAGTACTATGTGAATGATGTGGCAGTAGCCGTGATTAATGAGCGGATACAATACTACGGGGCAGATGGCAAGCTTATCACAGAATCATTAAAAGACTACTCCCGCAAAAAACTGCTGAATGAATACGAATCGCTGGACGACTTCCTGGTGAAGTGGAATGAGAGTGAGCGAAAGGAAGCCATCATTAATGAGCTATCCGAGAAAGGAGTATTGTTTGAGGAGCTGCAGCAGGAGATTGGGAAAGACTTGGATGCTTTTGACCTGATCGCTCACATAGCCTTTGACCGTCCACCACTTACTAGAAAAGAAAGAGCAGAAGAAGTAAAGAAGCGTAACTACTTTGAAAAATATGGCGCTGGTGCCCGAGAGGTTCTGCAGACTTTGCTAGATAAGTATGCTGACGAAGGTATAAGTTCTCTGGAAAACAACTCTGTGCTGACGGTAAAGCCGCTTAATCAATTTGGTACACCTATCGAGATTGTAAAGCGTTTTGGGAAAAAAGCGGACTTTGAGAAAGCCATAAACGAATTGGAGCAGGAGCTTTATAAAACTGCCTAACAATGGAAGAAGTTACAGAATTAGAATTGCAGCACGCTTATCTTAAGATGGTGCGTGACGCAGACTTTGACAGACTAGAGCTAGCTCTGAATGAGCCTAACATCTTCTCTATCCTTTCTATTGAGCATATGGAGATCAGGCATTCTAACTTTCTTGGATGGTTGTTAAACCCCAAAGAAAGCCACGGCCTGAATGATTTGTTTCTAAAGAGGTTTCTGCGTGAGATTTTTTCAGATGATAAAGTATCAGGCATTAGTGCATTACATGCCGAAACTTTAGACTTTCAAAAGGTAGAGATACTACGGGAATGGAGGAGTATTGATTTGCTGGTAAAGTTTCCAAACCTGGTGATCTGCATAGAGAACAAAGTTCACTCAAAGGATCATTCCAATCAGTTAGAAAGGTACAGGCAGGTTGTAGAAAAAGAATTTCCTGAACCAGAATTTAAGAACGTTTTCATCTACTTAACTTCTTATGGTGAGTCCAGTTCTCTGGAGCAGAAGTACTATGCTTTTTTCTCCTATCAGATAATCATAGATATACTTGATAGAGTACTTGAAGTTTATAAAGCACTTATTCCTCCACAGTCTATCATTTATATTACAGACTATATAAAATCGCTTAAGCGAAATTTAATGGCTACCGATACAACAAACGACCTTGCCAGAGAGATTTACCGGAATCATCAGAAGTTACTTGACTTCATCTTCGAGAATAAGCCCGACTACATGGATGACTTCTCTAAAACCATTGAACAATTCCTCAGGGAGAAAAAGTACATCATAGGCTCTACTGGTAAAGGCATAGTGAGATTCTTAGGTACACAACTTCAGGATGTTGTGCCGATATACAGTGAATACAATGGCTGGCCAAAGAAAGAAGCTTTTATGTTCGAACTGGATTTTCGCAACAAGAAAAAGATCATGTTCAAAGCCACAGGAGCCCCTGCTCCATCCAACGCCGCCTATAAAAACCGACTGGCAGAAATTCTGAAAGGATTAGAGGGTGCCAGAAAAACAACCGACATTTGGCAGGTCTTTATTTCCGATGAAGCCTCTCTCGATATAAAGAAGTTAGCTTTAGAAGAACCTGAAAAGTTATCAGCGAAGCTCAGCTCTTTCTGGGAGAGGGTGCAACCACTAATTCACAAAGTAGAGAGTGCTATGCTTGCTCATAGAGAAGAGTTAGCTGCACTAAAGCAAGAAGTAGAACAATAACAATTACGCTTACAAATACATTTACATGAGTAACCTTTCAGGTATAATTAAATCCATCCGTGACATCATGCGCCAGGATGCGGGAGTGGACGGAGATGCTCAGCGTATCTCCCAGATGGTATGGATGCTTTTTTTGAAAGTTTTCAGCGACAAGGAGGAAGAGTGGGAACTGACCATAGATAACTATAAGTCGCCTATACCTGCAAAACTGCAGTGGAGCAACTGGGCTGCTGACGAAGAAGGCATGACCGGTGACGAGCTGCTCGACTTTGTGAACAACGAGCTGTTCGAGACGCTGAAGAGCCTGGACGTAGTACCGAAGACAGACCCGCAGGGTTGGATTGTGAAGCAGGTGTTTGAGGATACCTACAACTACATGAAGAGCGGCACACTCATCCGGCAGGTGATCAACAAGATCAACCTGATAGATTTTAACGCATCTTTGGACCGCCACCTGTTTAACGACATTTACGAGAACATGCTCAAGGAGCTGCAAAGCGCTGGCTCCTCGGGCGAGTACTATACCCCACGTGCCGTAACGCAGTTTATGGTGAACATGACAGCTCCGCAAATTGGTGAAAGTGTGCTGGATCCTGCCTGTGGAACGGGTGGCTTCCTGACCTGCGCCATTGAGCATGTGCGCACCCAGCTGAGCAACCCCAGCGACATACAGACGCTGCAGGAGAGCTTTCAGGGGGTCGAGAAAAAGCCGTTGCCGCACATGCTAGCCACCACCAACCTGATGCTGCACGGTATGGATGTGCCGGTGATCCGTCACGACAACCTGCTGGTGCGTCCTTACGACAGTTGGGGGCCGAAAGACCAGGTGGACATCATCCTCAGCAATCCTCCTTTCGGTGGAACCGAGGAAGAGGGTACCGATGCCAATTTCCCGCCTAAGTTCAAGACCAAGGAAACAGCCGACCTGTTTATGGCTCTGATCATGCGCCTGCTCAAAGACAACGGTCGCGCCGCTGTGGTACTTCCTGACGGTACGTTGTTTGGCGAGGGCGTGAAAACGCGCATTAAGGAGGAACTGCTGAGCAAGTGTAACCTGCACACCATCGTGCGCCTGCCCAACGGTGTGTTTAACCCTTACACCAGCATTAAAACCAACCTGCTGTTCTTCACAAAAGGTGAACCAACGAAAGAAGTTTGGTATTTTGAGCACCCTTACCCTGCCGGAGCGAAAAGCTACAACAAGGGCAGGCCAATCAACATAAAAGAGTTTGATTTGGAGAAAGCTTGGTGGCACAACCGCGAAGAAAACGAGTATGCCTGGCGTGTGCCGGTAGAGGAGATTGTGGACCGCAACTATAATCTTGACATCAAGAACCCGCATGCTCCCGACTCCACTTTAGGTGTGCCTTCAGAGATACTGACGAAGTTGCAAGAAACTAACAAGCTTGTGAATGCGCTGCAGCAGGACATTGTAAACGTACTAGAAGAATCCCTGTTAAGATAAACCGCGCATGTTACTACTGGAGCAATTCGAAAACCTGACGCTGCACCCCAAAAACGCAGCCAGTCTAAAAAAACTCGTCCTGCAGCTGGCGGTACAGGGAAAACTGACCGAGAACTGGCGCAGGCAAAACCCTGATGTGGAGCCTGCCGCTAACCTGTTGAAGCGCATTGAAGCGGAAAAGGCGCAGTTGGTGAAGGAGAAAATGATAAAAAAGGAGAAACCGCTGGAGCCGGTCTCAGAGGATGAAGTACCTCATGCTTTGCCAGAGAATTGGGCTTGGTTAAGACTCGGAGAACTGACTTACAACTTCGGTCAAAAAATACCAGATGCTATCTTCTCATATATTGATGTAGCTTCTGTTGATAACAAGAGAGGAGTTATTGGCGACCTGCAAACTATACTTCCAAATGAAGCACCATCACGGGCTAGAAAGATAGTACAGGAAGGTTGTGTGATATACTCTACAGTAAGACCATACTTGCTAAACATAGCCTTAGTTGAGAAGAACTATGAGCCAGGAGCTATCGCTAGTACAGCCTTTGCCATACTTAATCCTTTACCAAGTTTAGACAAGAAGTTTTTATACTATTATTTGCGATCTGCTCCTTTCATAGAGTATGTAAAGTCGCAAATGATTGGAGTTGCCTACCCGGCAATTAATGATGCAAAGCTTCTTAGCGGTGCTGTTCCCCTCCCTCCCCTTGCCGAGCAGGAAGTCATTGTGGCGCGGGTGGAAGAGCTGATGCAGAAGATTGAGGAGCTGGAGAAGCAAACGGCAGAACGCATATGGCTGAAGCAGCACCTGGGAGCCGCTGCCTTACAACAATTAACAGCCGCCACAGACGAGGAGCTGGAGCAAAACTTGCTTTTCCTGAAGCAGCACTTCCAGACCATATTTGATGAAGCCGCTAACGTAAAAAAGCTCCGCGAAACCATACTTCAGCTGGCCGTACAAGGCAAACTCACCGCCACCTGGCGCACCCAAAACCCCACCATCGAGCCAGCCTCCGAACTCCTGAAACGCATTCAGGCAAAAAAGGCTCAACTGGTGAAGGAGAAAATGATAAAGAAGGAGAAACCGCTGGAGCTGATCTCAGAGGATGAAGTGCCTTATTCTTTGCCTGAGGGTTGGGTTTGGTGTAGGTTATCAAATATTATATTGGATACAGACGCAGGTAAAAGTCCACAGTGCGATAACAGATCGGCAGCCCCTGATGAATTCGGCTTCATCAAAACGACAGCTATACAGTCGTTACAGTTTCTGCCGAATGAGAATAAAGCAATACTAAAGGCAGATCATGCTAACCTAAAGTATGAGATAAAGCCTGGCGATATTCTAATAACACGTGCTGGTCCAAGAAATCGAGTAGGTGTTGTCTGCGCTGTAACAAGTACTAGAGACAAGCTATTGTTATCGGATAAAACTGTGAGGATTTCTCTTATAGCTGAAAATCAAGTTAATGCAAGATTTCTAGCTGTCACATTAAGCACAGGTGCTTCCGGTGATTTCCTTGAGTCAAAAAAGTCAGGTATGGCGGATAGCCAAGTCAACATTACACAGGATAACATCAAGCTTACTCCTGTAGCTCTCCCTCCCCTTGCCGAGCAAGAAGCTATAGTTGCCAAAGTAGACCAGCTGATGCTACTATGTGACGAACTGGAGCAGCAGATTCATCAGTCAAAACAAGAGGCTGAAGCGCTGATGCATGCGGTGGTGCAGGAGGCGTTACAGGTGCAGGAGGAGGTAGAGCTATGAAAGTATCATTCATCTTAGGAGCTGGGTTCTCATTCAATGCTGGCTTACCCATGGCAAAGGATATTTGGGATAGATTAACTAATCCTGAAATCGAGGAGATGACACTCTGTTTTGGCTCTAGTGAATGGAGATGGGCTGACTTAACCTCTGGTCCGAATTTACATAATGGTCGCTTAGGTCCTGAACGATTGCCTATAACTCTATTGCTCAAAAATGTAATTGCAACATTTAAGGCTATATCACCTCTCGAAGACCATAATTATGAAGCCTTTTATGCTTGGGTTAGAGAAACAGATGAGGAGAGTGAAGCATGGCAAGTTATAAAGCAGCAAACGACAACTGAGTTTAGAGAGAAGTTTCCGGGTAGCGATATCTTTCAAGGACTCTCTTTAAGCACAGGAAACTTACTTTTCTGCCTTGTGCATCTAATCGAGGATTTGCTTTGGCTACGTAAAAATAGGCTTGAGCTTTCAAATCATTATTTGCCATATCTTGAACTCATTAACAATAAAGATCATGAGATTAATATATTTACTCTCAACCACGATTTACTTATTGAAACTCTATTTGAACGTTTTTGGATCATCTACTCAGATGGCTTTTCTACAGAGAATAGCAAAATAATAGGCTCAGAAGGAGATAGAGTAAGAACATTCAACAACTCATTTACTGAAAGGGTAAAGCTTTACAAATTACATGGTAGCATTGACCAATACTCTTATGCCTATACTATAGATACAGACAGAGTTGGAGAGTTCGACTACTTTAAGACCTTGGATTACGACACGAAGCATTCAGCTAAATATGTTGATGCTTCGGGCGAGGTTAAACAGTATCATAATTTTTACATTGAACCTCGATTCATTACAGGTAGAAATAAATTAAACTTGATTCAAGAAGACTACATGTATTCTGCCTTGTATGGAGCTTTTGAAAATGATCTTCCTGGATCTGATTTACTAATAATAAATGGCTATTCATATCTAGACCCTCATGTGAATGATGTGATTGAGAGGTCTAGAGATTCTATTGGAAAGATAATCAACATCAATCCAGGAGCTACTTTCCCTTTTGAGCACTCCAATGTTATGAATATCAACCCTCTAAATGAGGCTATTATACTTGACTAAGTAAGTCCAACTCTTCAATCTACCTCTGATGATCAAAAAAATCTACATCAAGAACTTTCGCTCTATTAAAGAACTAAAAATAGAGCCTAATAACTTATGTGCTCTAGTCGGTCCTAACAGCGCTGGGAAGACTAATGTTCTTAAGGCAATAGATTTAGTCATTGGAGAGGGATGGACCACAAAAGCAAAGGTTGCAAGAGAGCTATTTAACGATCCTGACCAGGAAATAGTCATAGACATAGAGTTTACTGAAGACATTCCCCACTCCTACTACAGCGAAACATATAGTGTTTACCGTGTGAGTTTAAGAATGAATTTATATCCTAACTTATCATGCGAGGCAAGGTTACATGCACGTGAAAATGACAGGGCCTTATATGTCAATGAAGAGTTCAAAAAGAACTGCCATTTTATTTACTTCCCTTCTAGTAGAGAACTTAGTTCTCAAATGAGAATAAGCAACTGGACTTTGTTAGGAAAGCTAATGAAGATTATATATGATAACTATGTAAATTATTATACTTCTGAGGAAGATTTGAAAGAAGTTTTCAAGGGATTAATGCTTGCTCCTAAGGATTTTTTAGAAGCAGACTTTGATCAAAATAACATTACTTTTCACAAGTTTTCCAACACATTTGATAAGTACTGTAAGCTTAATTCGGCTGGCATCGCCAATTCATTTTCACCGGAACTCAATATTTACAACCTCAATTGGTTCTACAAAACACTTCAAATTTCCGTCACAGAGTCCACTAGCGACAAAACATTCGATTGCGAAGAGTTAGGATCTGGTATGCAAAATCTGATTCTATTATCAATCTTTCAGACGTACGCCGAGCTAATGGGTGGCAAAGTGATATTTGGGTTGGAAGAACCAGAAATATACTTATATCCTCAGGCTCAGAGAGCACTTTATAGGAACTTTCAAAAACTGTCCGAGCAGTCGCAGATCCTATATACTACCCATTGCCAAAATTTTGTAGATGCTGCCAGAGCTTATGAAGTAGTAATGCTTAAGAAAGATTCTAACGGCACTAGCTGTAATATTAGGTCATCTTTCATGAATAAGATGCAGGCAGAAAAGGAACGCTTCAAGATTTTCACTCAGTTCAATACAGAGAGGAATGAGCTATTTTTCGCTAAGAAAGTAATATTAGTTGAGGGTGATACAGAAAAAATGCTTATCTCCACAATTTGTGGGCACCACTGGCAATTAGATCTTGACTCATTAGGTGTATCTGTTATAGAGTGTGGTGGTAAAGCAGGTGTAGTATATTTTACTGGAGTATGTAAGCTCTTGGGTGTTACACAATATTTTGGTTTGTGGGATAAAGACAAAGATGTAGAGAAGGAAGGACTTCTTAAGGGCATGCTGAGTAATGGAAATGGGTATGAATTTGACCCAAATCTAGAAGCTTTCATTAATTCTAAAGACGAAGAAGCTAAACTCTCTTCATCAGGTAATAAGATTAAACAAATACATGATTGGGTAATAAACTGCCATCCAGAGAATATGCCTTCTGAGTTTGACGCACTTAAGAAATTTATCTTAGATGAAGGCGCTAATCAAGAGCAGACAGATCATTTATCAGAAGAACCAAATGTTAAAGAAACTACAGCCTAAGCTAAATACTCGAAGTCAAAAGGTTCATGAAAAACTCAGAAGCACTTGCCCAAATAAGAGAAGGTATAGAAAAGGAAATACAGCAAAATGGTTGGGGATTTAGCCTATACCCGAAAAGCACTAGCAAAGAATGTTGCTTATACGTAATAGCCTCACAGGTAACTGACAAAACTGACGTAAATGATTCTTGCCAATTAGTTAAAAACTATAAAGGCATAAACCCCGAAAACTTTGGCGACCTAGATAATATAGATGAGCGAATAAATCAGGGTATAGCAGAGCTTAAAAAATACGCATCACTTTGTGGGCTAAATGGTCATTCTATATTGCAAGACCCTATAAAAGAGCTTGTCAATAAGTATAAAGAAGATATCCGCCATAACGGGCTGCGAGAAGAACTCTATAAATGGCGACTCCTTCAAGAGTACAAAGGCAGGCCAAATACTGATGTACCTGATTTTACGGCAGAGATCAAGTCTATAGATTATTCAAATCTGATCTATGGCGTAGGTATAGGTGTTATCCATCATCTAGCCAAAGGCCGGCCTGAAGAATACAGAGCTTCTTTTAAAGTATTATTCGATGAAGCACTACCTTTAGCCGAAAGGTTAAACTATTTTTCTTCTGAAACACTCAAGCTGTTCAGGGAGTTACAGCCGAACCCCAAACACTCCCACCATCACGATGAGCGGACGATGGCTACACTGCTTACCTATTATAACCCGGACAAATATGCCTTATATAAAGACTCCTTCTATCAAAAATATTGCAAGCTGTTAGGTATAAAACCCAAGAGAGTAGGTGAAAAATACCAGCATTACCTGGAGCTTTTAGATGAATTTATTACAAAGTATATATCAGCAGACAAAGAACTGTTAGGCTTGGTAGATGATCTGTTGCCGGCTGATGCTTTCATGGATACTAACCGGAAAGTATTGGCCCAGGATATATTATACAGAATGCTCGACAAAGGTTTAGAAGAAATAGAAATCGGAGATGCCTCTATTTATAAAATCTCTATGGGCGACTTTAATGATCAGGAAATAGCGGACTGTATTGATCAGAAAAAGATTATAGTGCATCAAAATACTAAGCCTTTAGGTCAAATGCGCGAAAGCCAGGGTTTAGTCTATTCCACTAAGATGAGTATAGGCGATTATTTTTATCTTACTCCCGGCAATAGAAATCAAGCCGTTAGTCTCCTTGGAAGAATAACCGGTCCTGCAATCCCTGCAATTTACAATAACTTTGGCGATGATGGATGGCTTGAAAGGACGTTTGAAATAGTAGCAGCACCCAAAAATAAGACTAAGTATACAGGTAAGCAGAAATGGTGGACTCCTAATAGGAATAGTACTTGTGTTTCTATTAGCTATGATGAGTTAGATGAAGCTAACAAATTGCTCATCGAGCCTTATTTTATGGCGAGACTTGTGCGTAACTCTGATATAAAGGGTGACGCAACTGATCTTGAAAATAGAAATGAAATTGAATTTATAGAAAACAAAATGCCTCTCAACCAGATTCTTTATGGTCCTCCTGGCACAGGAAAGACCTACAATACTATCAATATAGCTTTGGAAATACTTGGTATTAATGCTGATAATACTGATCGGGCTGAGCTGAAGAAGATTTTTGAAGAAAGAGTAGCTGCTGGTCAAATCATGTTTACAACCTTTCACCAAAGCATGAGCTATGAAGACTTTATAGAAGGGATAAAACCACAGGAAGCTTCTGACAAAGAAGGAAATCCTATTATTACTTACAAAGTAGAGCCTGGAATCTTCAGAAGCATCTGTAAAGCTGCTTCAATACAAGAAGGTGTAAATAGTTTTGATGAAGTTTATGAACAGTTTCTGGAAGATATTCAGACAGATGACTCACTTGTTCTAAGAACATCAACACATAAAAAACCCTTTAGAGTTTCTGTTAATTCAGTTAAGAATTGCGTGGCAAAAGCCGAGACAAATGTTGGTACGCCAATGGTCGTGACAAAAAACATGTTACGTGAGTATGTACTGAAAGGCGAGGTATTGGACTGGAAACCATATACTATAGGTATTGGTGACTACATCAAGTCAAATTATAGTTTGCCTGTAAACCAGCATATTCATCAGACAAAACCATACGTCCTGATCATCGATGAAATTAATCGTGGCAACATCTCCCAGATTTTTGGCGAACTTATCACTCTGATCGAAGAAGATAAGCGACTAGGCGGCAAGGAGCAATTAGAAGTAACTCTCCCCTACAGCAAAGAGAAGTTTGGCGTACCAGCCAACCTCTACATCATCGGCACCATGAACACCGCCGACCGTAGTGTCGAGGCCTTGGACACTGCATTGCGCCGCCGTTTCAGTTTTGTTGAAATGCCACCAAGGTATGATCTGGTGGGGCTTCAGCAGGAAGTGGCAGGCTACAAACTGGCCGACATTCTGCAGAAGATAAACCGAAGAATAGAGAAGTTGTTGGGCAAGGATAACCTGATCGGGCACAGCTATTTCCTTTGCGTTAAGAACACCGAAGATTTACGAGCTGCCTTCCAGAACAAGATCATCCCGTTGTTGCAAGAGTATTTTTATGGCGACTATGGTAAGATTGGTTTGGTGCTGGGAGAAGATTTTTTCAAAGAACTGGATAAGGTCGAAGAAGAAGATGTTTTTGCCTCTTTCGGCAATTACGATCCGGCTGGTCTGGCTGAGAAACAGGTATACCATTTGGCTGAACTGATCGGTAAAGACCGACTGTCGGACGACGACTTTTCAGCTGCTCTTAATAAGTTGATGAAATAGGCTCATGCTTGAACAGGATGACCCTATACGGGTATTTGAGCATAGCAGTCTCTGGGCACATAAGGGTGAGCCAGGAAAACGCCTCACTGATAAGCAACTGCAGGCGCTGCAGGCTTTCCATGGCGAGGAAGGTATGCCCTACTATACCCTTATCCATAAAGGTGTCAGATTCACAGAGTATGTAGGTGTGCTCCAGGTGGGAAACCTGACCATAGAAGTGCTACCGAAAGCAGACAAAAACGACAGCACTGCTCAATGGCATAAAATGCTGATCGGCATGCTCAAAGCTGTCGGTCTGTTTGATATACAAGCTCCGACCAGCAGTAAGCTAAGCCTGCGCGCCAACTCTATTCTGGATCTGTACTTTACGCTATACCTGCAGGAAGTAGAGTATCTGCTGCATCGCGGGCTGGTGAAAAAATACCGCAAAACAGAAAGTAATGCAACCGCACTCAAAGGCAGTATACAGTTCGCGCAGCACATCCAGAAAAACCTAGTGCATCAGGAGCGATTTTACGTGCGCCACACTACTTATGATGTACAGCACCAGCTCCACCAGATCCTATACAAAACCCTTCTGCTGCTTAAGCAGATCAATACCAATCCGGTGCTACAAAGTAAGATCGGTTCTCTGTTGTTGAACTTCCCAGAGCAACCCGACTTGAAAGTAACCGAAGCTACTTTCGAGAAGATCACATTCAACCGGAAAACAGAAAGTTATAGCAAAGCGTTGGAGATTGCCCGAATGCTGCTGTTAAACTACCATCCAGATGTGAGCAAAGGTCAAAATCATGTACTTGCTCTGATGTTTGACATGAACATGCTTTGGGAACGTTTCGTGTATGTGAGCCTGCGCAAAGGCTTCCGTAAAGCAAACCTCAGCTATACCTTACACGACCAGGTGCACAAGTATTTCTGGAAGCCTGCAAAAGGGAGCCGTAGTAGTATCAAACCAGATATTGTCATTAATAAGGATAAGGCGGGCTGTGTTGTACTGGATACCAAATGGAAGAACTTAAACGGCTATAATCCATCACCTGATGATCTACGGCAGCTGTATGTGTACCATGAATACTACAAAGCAAGCAAAGTAGCTCTGGTTTATCCTGGTGTTGACTTGAGCTCAAGAAGCGGCCGGTACCTATGCCAGAACACAGGCAGCTTAACCGACAAAGAGTGTAGTGTTATCTCACTTCCTGTTATAGGAAATATAGATGCCTGGCAAAAATCTATCTATACTCATATAGCTGATTGGTTAAACAAGCCAATTCTTAACTAAGATTAAACTGATAAGCATCACAAAATTATTATGCCCTTATTTATTCTTGCCTTAGCTTCCTTTATTGGCTTTCTCTTTTACAAATGGAACAGTAACAAAAAGTTAAAAGCTGAACTTCAGCAACTGTTGTCTAGCAAGCTACAGGATTTGAACGCGGCAGTTACAGCTTATGAGGTAAACCTAGACTATAGGCTTGGCTATTTTACTAATTCCAAATTGGATGCGTGGTTATCTTGTTACAGAGAACTATATGCTTCTTTAAATGGAAAGCGGACTGAAAAGGCCAAACTAGAGCATAACAGCACAGTAGTTGTGAAGAAGTTCCTAGACTATTACAAGAACGCACAAAGCAGCAGAAGCAAGTATAACACAACCTTTGTCAAACAAGAACTAGTCTCCTACAAAGACTTCTTTGACACAGCCGCAGGCAAGCCACTTGACATGCAGCAAAGAACAGCCATCGTGGAGGATGAGGATGCAAATTTAGTCATTGCCGGGGCAGGTTCTGGTAAAACCACGACCATTGTTGGCAAAGTAAAGTACCTGGTTGAGCGCTACAAGACAGATCCGGAGAACATTCTGCTTATTTCCTTTACTAGGAAGTCTGCCATAACACTCGCCTCCCGCGTGAATGTGGAGGGGGTTATTGCTAAGACCTTCCATAGCTTTGGCATAGATGTAATCAAGCAGGTAGAGGAAAAGCGCCCCTCTATCTTCGAAGAGCAGCAGTTTAAGCCGTTTATCAAAAAGACCTTCAATGAGTTGATTGAACGGGAAGAGTACTTGGCGGCGGTTACAGACTACTTTACCAACTTTCTAAAGCCAGTCAAAAACCAGTTTGACTTCAAGAACCAGGGCGAGTACATCCAGTACATCAAGGACCAGAACTTCAGGACCTACAAAGCATACACTACCTCCAGTAACGGCAGGACCACCCACCGAATGGAGATAGTCAAAAGCATCGAGGAGTGCCGGATCGCCAACTTCCTGCTCTTCAACGGAATCAACTATGAGTATGAGTACCCTTATGAGTTCGAGACGGCCACGTTAGACAAACGCCAGTATAAGCCTGATTTTACCATCATTCAGGACGGCAAGCGGGTTTACCTGGAGCACCAAGCGATTTCTAAGGATAACAGCGTGCCTCCTTTCTTTGCGAAAAGAGGTGAAACGCAGGAGCAGGCGAACCAGAAGTACTGGAGCAAAATTAACTGGCAACGGGACGTACACAGGCAGAACGGAACCCGGCTGATCGAGACCTATAGCCATGAAATGCTTGACGGAACCTGGGTTGCCAGCCTCACAGAGAAACTGCGGAACGCCGGAATAAAGTTGTCTCCGAAGTCGCCTAAAGAAATCTGGGCTATCATCAACCATACTGCCGGCGAGGAGGTGGATGGCTTTGTGACGCTGTTCCAGACGTTCATCACCCTGATGAAATCCAACAACTACACCGTAGCCGATCTGACTGAACGCAACGGATCGGTGAAGGATGAAATGTTGGCAGAAAGGAACAGGCGGTTTGTCCAGATCATAAAGCCCATCTTTGAAAGATACGAGGCACACCTGGCTGAGAGGCAGGAGATAGACTTCAGCGACATGATCAACAAAGCCACAGCCTACGTTGCTGCCGTCGCTTACCAGAAGAAGTTTGACTATATCATCATTGATGAGTTTCAGGACATCTCCATTGGGCGCTACAAATTGATAAAGGCACTAAGGGACAATAACCCCGGATGCAGGATCTTCTGCGTGGGCGACGATTGGCAGTCGATTTACCGCTTCACGGGCAGCGACATTACCCTGTTTAAGGACTTTGAGCGCTACTTCGGGTATTGCATCAAATCAAAGATCGAGACCACTTACCGCTTCTGCAATCCGCTTATTAACCTGTCGAGCGAATTCATACTTAAAAACGACAGCCAAACCGCCAAGTTACTCAGGCCGGCGTTTCCGGACAAGAAGACAAAATATGATCTCGTCTATACGCCTTCGGGCGAGCAGGGCGATTCGATAGCGGTAAAGAACATCTTCGATGAACTCCTGTCCACGCATGCTGACTTAGACAAGAAATCTGTCTTCATACTGGGCCGATACAGCTTTGACCTAAAGAGGCTGGAGGACAAGAACAGCGCCTTTAGCATTAAGCGGAATATATCAATCAAGGAGATTGAGGCAGGCCACGAATTTACACGCGAGGCAGACATTGTAGAGTATAACCCCATCTGCAGACCGAAGGTGAAGGCTGAGTTCCTGACGGTGCACAAGTCGAAGGGGCTTGAGGCGGACATTGTGATAATCATTAACTGCAACTCCGGCAGGCACGGCTTCCCTTCAGAGATGTCGGATGACCAGGTGCTTAATCTATTGCTTAGTGATGCTGACCAGTACGAGAACGGTGAGGAGAGACGACTGTTTTACGTAGCCATGACCAGGGCCAAAGAGCAGGTTTATTTCGTGGCAGACGAGACCTATAAGTCTAAGTTTATAACCGAACTGGAAGTTGGCAAAAAGGATAAAAAGGTAAAGAAATGCCCGGACTGCAAAACCGCCGACTTGGTTGTTAAGAAGAAAGGCGTCGCCAAAAACGGAAATCTCTACACATTCTGGGGCTGCACGAACTTCCTCTACGGCTGCGATTACTCTAAAACGGAGTGGGACAATAAAACGGAAAGGCAAAGGGCCCTAAATGAGGCCTGAAAATTGTTTAAGCCCTTACACCTTAGCTAAAAAATAATCTAAAATCTGACAGAACCGCCCATATAGTATTGTAATGTATTTAGCGGTAGACGTGTAGCTTCCTTCTTATACTAGCTAATAAATATGAAGACACCTCAGATAGTAATTATGTGTACTACTTTTATACCCTGAAAATACCTTCAAAAAAGTTGTGTGCAGATGGTGTGCACATAAAAAAAGCATTCACAAGTGTTACATCATAAGTACTTGATTATCATTTGCTCTCGTTTGTATGCCTGAATAATTTATAAAAAGCCTTAAAACTCATTATTACTGCATATCCTTTTAGGAAAAAAGGAAGCTTTTCTCTACTTTTCTTTTGCAACAGTTATAACCAGTCGCTTACCATATTTTCTCATGACTTACCGCCAGAAGAAAAACAAGAACAACATCTGCATTGAAATCGGTGAAGATTGCCTGACCTACACCATTAAGGACGACAGCACTAACAGAACGGAAAAGGTTCCTTACGAGAATATCCTCAACGACAAGTACGAGTTCTTCGAAAGCAACAAAGCCTACAAAAACAACGCTATCTACACGGGCGTAGTGGGAGCCATATTTCTGGCAATAAACATCTTCTACGGCACCAAGCTTTGGGCATGGCTATTCATGCTTGCCTGCCCTACCTTCTTTTACCTCTACCACAGGTCAAAGGCTGCATTCACCGTGATCAAGACCTCTAGCGACATCAACATGTTCATTCTGCAGGACAAGCAGCATAACGAGGTGGTAGAGAGCATCTACAAGAGCAGAAACAACTATCTGCAGGATAAGTACCTGAGCATCGACTATGACAATGATCAGCAGCGTGAAATGAGCAAGTTCGCTTGGCTGTTTGAACTTGGCGTTATAAACGGTCGTGAGTTTCAAGTGATACGGGAGGAAATAGAGAACAGCATAGCCTAAGTAAGTATGAAAAGCATTCTCAATGAAAACGCCTACGAAGATGAGGGAAGAAAAACTGGTTACGGTTTATGGCTTTACCTGCTCCTCTTGATCGTGGGTTATAACGGTCTGAAAGCAGCTATGACTTTGATTCAAAATGCCTCACTTGATCTAGTGAACTTGGTGTATGCGCTACTTTTGATAGTGATAGCCATTGCTACTACGATCAGCTTTTTTGCCAGAAAGCGATGGACACCGATGCTGTTCATCTCCTTTTTCCTGTTGAACCTGCTCTACATCGTCTACATCTCCATAGCTCTGTATTCTAACTATCCCGATCGTATTGACTACTTCTCTTTGGTTCGAGTAGCTGTGATGTGCATTGTGGTAATCCCGTACATGCTGCGATCTGAAAGGATTAAAGAGGTTTTTGTGAAGTAACATATGACTTTAACACTTACACATTCTTCAATCCATAATGTAGGTGTTTACTGTGGATGAAAGCACAGCGATAGCATAAATGATTAAAAACCATTTCACGAGCCTCTTCCTGTCAACAGAATGTCTTAGGAAAGGGTAAAACAGAAAATAGGCTATACCTATAATGGCAAAAAGATAAAGTACAGCCTTTGTCATGTATATGTGTTGATAACTTGCGAACGCCTGTGCTGACAACCTCAGTCACAGTCCCAATTCCCCCTTAACTTACCGCAATGCCTGCATTCAAAAGCATAATATGTAGCATACCATTCATCTAACTCATCCTTACCCTCTGCAAGAGACTCGTCCCAGAGGTGGTTAGATTCTGCATCAGTCATGGCAAGGAACAGATCACGCCCGTTTCCAGTGACGCTGTTCTTGTAGAAGTCTTTTGGCTCCCACGTTCCCTTGTAAACCATGAAGTCATTGCAGTGGGTTAGCCACAATTCCTTCTGCCACGTCAGAATCTGGGGAGTTCGCCTTAGCTCCCGCAGTGTTTCCTCGGCAATCGGAGGCGGATTGTCCATATTGTGGCTGTATATTTTCGTCAGTCCGTTCTCATCCAGCATGCCATATTCCGTGTCGTGCCAAAACTCAAAGGATCCTTTCCGAAGGCAATCTACGCACCCGACTTTATCATCCTTCTCTCCTTCCCCAAACACGTCTGTGATCGCATATTCAACAGAGAAGCACATCTCACTGATCTGACCACAGAATGAGCAGACATGCTCGTCATCCAGTAGATCGCCCATATCCTCTCTGGGTCCCTTAAAATACAGAAATCCCATGTGTACAATAATTTTGTTGCTGTTTATTAGCCTGCGCTGCAAAACACCTTCTGCCTTCTCCAAATAATAAAGTAATTACCACCAAAGCCAGTAAATGAAAAAGTGAGACAGATCCTGACCGTAATAAGTTATAACTAAGCAAAAACAATTACTTTCATGAACAAGGGAAAAGGAGCTTAGCTACGTTACGGTGTAAATACAGCTATTCGCTTTTGACGCTGTTTCTTCTTCTCTTTGATTGATAACACAACTCCTACAATCATTCCTACCAGTCCGCCCATGTAGCTGAAGTTGTGCATGGAGCCTACAGACACAAAACTCACCTTGTCTATTAAATTTTCTGGAAGCCACCAGTCTATACTCGTTGCTGACAAACAGAAGTAACCGTAGGCAAGCCCGAGCAGCCCTGTGATAAAAGCAACCAGCATGGTAACGGAGAATGCTTTCATCGTAGCCTTGAACATGGACTTTCCGTCCCTATGGATCAATCCAACAAGCCCTAATATCAGCCCGATCGGCACCCCCATCCACCAAGTAGCTAAAAAACCAACATACGATACCTCAAGCCGAGGATTCGGAAAGATTGCCTCATTGCCCATGTCCATCAGCCCGAACTGGTAAAACTTGAACTTTGTGTAATATTCAGGTGAAATGGAGTAAGTCAATTGATCATGTGCAATACCATATATCCCACCGAGCAAGGGTGCGATCACTAAAATCAGTAGTAGGATCAGGAACTTATACATCTTTATTCTTTTATCAAACAGTTCTATTTATAAGCTGTGTTAGCTATGCAGTACTTCTAATCCATTCTCCTTAGTAATCCAATCCAGAAGTCCCATCAGCACCTCTATGTTCCAACTGTCTTCATAATACAGGTTCATAAAAAGGCTGTGATCACTCTTGCTGCCAATGACGAGGCGGTCGTATTTCTTTTCATAGATCAGGTCTTCCCAACCAATGGTTTGTAGCTGCTCTTTTTTGCCGCCTCTGACTAAGATCACTCCGACTCGGGAAAGATGGCAGTTACCGAAGCGCACAACTCCGCCCTTGCTGAGCGCCTCTGCCTCTCTGTTCAGTACCTGCTCATTGACTGGATTCCAGATCTCATCAATAATTTTGCTGCTTATGCCGTAAAAGTAGTCATTGCCCACCCCAAACCAACTCCTGAAAGTAATGTCCAACTGGTCGCTCTGTGTTTTAAAACCGATGCAGAACTTCCTGCCTATAGTGAACTTATAGAACTCAATGGAGCTGATCCAATATCTAATCCCTATGATCTGATCAATCTTGATCGTCTTCCCATTATACTGGATCATCCCATCGTCAATCAACAATGGTTTGTCTGCTTTCCCAAAGGAATTAACCTTAAGCGCTTCCATCATACAACTGTAAGATAATGATTTTCATTTGCAAGACACCTATACCATCTAAGCAAAACAGATACTATGTTCTGCTGAACCTAAGAAGCGGTGTTAAGACAAGAGCCATAAAGAATGCGGCAATGCCTGTGGCAATCACATGCCCATACAGCCTGTAGTCCAAGCCACTTAGCAGCCTGATTGCCACAACTAAAACGGTAATGGTAAACACCATGCACCAATAGCTGATGCTCACTGCCTCCTCTACCCTTTTGTTTTCTGGGAGCATCCAAACAGCCAATACTATCAGAAAGCCTCCAACCACCGTGCTTGAGTGCTGCAAAACCTTGTAGACAGGGAGCTGCCAACTTCCTATTAGTATCGAGGAAGAAAGAGAAGGTATGGCATCCACAAAGAAGCCATGCTCGTGTGTGAAGCTATCCCATAGCAGATGAGAGGCTGCTCCGACTAAAATCGATGCTATGACTACTAACCATTTCCTCTTGAAGTAGGTGGTAAAGTCAAATCCCCTGTAGCTTTCAACACGTGATATTATGAAGCGGGGCGAGTTATCAATCAGAGGATTCCGCACAAGATGGTGAAAGACAAAGGCGAGTAAGATCGCCAGAGGCAGGTCAAACCAAAACAAACCGCCTATGGTGTGGCTATACTCGCTACGCACTCTCATCCTCAGAAAATACTCAAAGTCAGGAACCATGCTGCCGATCACAAGCCCTGTGAGCGAGTACCACTGGCGAGGCAGTAAAGTCAAGGGCAAAACAGCGGCTGGATGAGAAAAGGTAAAAGGCATAGTATGAGGGGTTACTTCAGTTTAACATGGTAGTTGTCCAGTAGCCTGTAGGCACTCCCTCCAAGAGGCAAACAGCGTAAGGGCAACAAAAAGAAAGAGTAGTTTCATGTGTTTATCAATATGCATTCTACATTACAATCGCACCAGAAATAGCTGCCATCACTCTCAGCCACATCAGGAACAAGAAGAAAACCAATCCCACAAAGACGAACAGCAAGCTTGTATATCGCCTGACACGGAGTCTTTTCGCCCATATGACATTGATCAGGCTCAGCAGCACCATTGCCGCAGTCGCTGTGCTCACAACAACCAAGAAACTCTGCGCATAAGATCTTTTGAGTGCCAGCGCATCCATCTCCCCAAGAGATGCTATGGCTACACCCCAAAGGGCAAACAGCGCAAATGGCAATATGACTGCTACTCTATAGTATAATGGGTACCTCCCTTTCTTTGCAAGCCTTACGCCAAGGAAAACAAGCAACGTCACCGTGAGCAGGAACGGCAGTATCGTATAGAAAACGGAAATTCCCTGTTCATAAAAGCTATGGTTTATAATGTGCCAGTGCATGTCACGGCTCCCATCCTCAGCGCCATATGTCCAGAATCCGACCTTCTGCCAGTGGTCAAACTCACCCTCCGCTTCCAGTTGCCCGTTCCTGTGGAAATACTGCGCCTTCCCATGTCGAACATTAGCTTGATACCGCTCGATGTGCAGCAGATTAGGGCTGTCGCCATAGTATTGGTAAATAGTATAATTCGGGCTTCTCTTCAGGAAGTATGCGGCAGAGGAATCTTCAGAACTGCTGAACGTATTGTACGAGTAGACCACTTTCTTGTCCAGATCCCATTGATGCTTCCTGTTTCCGTTTTCCAGATAAACCTTTTCTGAGACCACCTCGCCATTCCGCACCACCTGTATGGACTTCACCTTTCCACTTGGATAGTGCGTGTAGACGGTGTCGGTGGGCGAAGCTACTGTAGAAGCAGAGATTATGGAAAGCCAGAGAAGAATGAATACTCTCATAAGAATCGGGTACATGTTAGAAAATGGGGAAAATCAGCAGAGGAAGTTAGAGTGAATTTAGTTACATTTCTTTTGAGACGTTCTAATATGTGACTCCACCTCTAAAATAAGCTCCTCAATCAAATGTGTTTTGGGATCCAACTGCTTTGCCTTTTGGAGCAGTTTCAGAGCTTCTGCATATTCCTTCCTATCAAGATGATAGATGCCAAGGTTACGGTACCCATAGGAATTATCAGCTTCAAGCCCGAATGAATACCTAATGTCACTAAGTCCTTCTTCTTCCATCCCACACTTCAGCTTTGCCAAGCCTCTGTTATTGTAAGGGTAGGCGAATGAATTGTCTTCTTCTATTGCCCTATCGAACAGCAGAATCGCCTCCCTATGCCGCCCAAGCAGATTCAGTGTGTAGCCCATGTTGTTGAGGGTGTATTTGTTTGACGGATCAAGTTGTAGTGATTTCTCATAGCACACCAGTCCCTCCTCGTACATGCCTAACTGTGAACTCGCAAGACCTGCGCTTCCATAGTCATTCGCATCCAACTCGTAAAAGGATCTAAACTTCTCTGTCAGTCCTTTTGCTGCACCGTAGTCGCCTGCCTGCATACAGCTTGAAATTGCCAGCCTGTATACCTCTTCGCCCGTCTGCCCCTTTCTCAGCATTCCCTCAAGTATCTTTGAAGCCTCTGCATAAGATCCTTCGTTGTAGGCACCTACCGCAGCATCGTATTCTCTGGATAGGCTTTTGTAATTGATGAGTTGTTTCAGCCTATAGCCATCATTATACGCTGTTCTTCCATCAGAGAGAGGAATTGGAGTACTGCTCGGCACGAGGTTCACAATCAAGTCCAGAAGAGCGCACCCAAGAAACACAATGAGAATAAGCTTGACGGCTCCATGCAGATCCATCACGAAAGTAAAGTAGCACGCAGTAAGTGTAATTACGGTGGAGGCGATCGGACCAGCAAGCACGATTAGGATCTGCCTGTTAACAGAAACATGCTTGGCAGAAGTAATGCAAAGACCAGATCGCCACGAGAAGAAGTTGTACTTGATCCATATTTCTAAAAGACCAGCACCAATCCTAAAGCCCTTTCTTTTATCCCCATAGGATCCGACAAAAACAGTCACTTTTTGCCTTGTAAGCAGCATGGCGGGTATGGCATGTCCAAGCTCATGCAAGAGAGCCGTAAGCGGTCTGGTGATCACAACCAGAAAGCCCAGCATGAGAAACACGAACGAGACGTCACCCATTTAGCTTCGCATACATTGTACCCAATATGGATAATATAACAACTACTGACCACCAGATGCTACGCTTCGTTTTCCTGTCCACGTTCTTGCTCGTCTGCACCTGATAGACAGACCATGCCAATCCTGATACTAAGATAGTTCCAGCAATCAGCACAAGGTACTTGTTAGTGGAAACGTAAACAGTAGCCATCAGAATCAACCCTCCTACTATCAAGGGTAACATTAACCGCTGTAAAATACTCCTTGCCTCTTGGTTCTTTACCTCCCCCATCTCACTTAGAGTGGCTGAAAGCTTATCATGATCATGCACCAGTTCGCTCACTATAATAAGATCTGTAAGATTCTTCCCCTTTATGAGATAGCTGCCGCTGGGGTACCTAATGATCTCCTGTATATCCTGCTTAGGGATCTGTACAGTCGGAGTGTTTTGCTGCTCCCTTATCAAACATTGGTCTTCTACTGTCAGGCTGTAACTGTTGAATAAAATACGCTGCCGATTCAGACCACGGTACATCCCAAAGCTTACTGCAACAAAACTGATCACCAGTACAAAAGGGATCGTATCAAAACTGGCATTATTGTAATAGCTGATGCCAATACCAGAGAGTAGTCCAAGCACCATAAAAGGCAGAATGATTTTTAGTGTCCTTTTCTGAATCACTTTAAAGCCATCTTTCCTGTTTCTATATACCTCCATAGCGGTGTCAATTTACTATTTAGCTCAAAAGATTTTATCTGCTATTCATGTTTCGGGTGTTGATCAACACGGTGTTCTCTTTGGCTTTGTCTCCATAAATTGCCTTTGCTGCCTGTAAAGAAAGCACCTCCACGACTATTAGATCCGATGGCTTCAGCTCCTTTAGCTTTGCCACTTCCTCTGGATCTACCAGATAACCGTCCATGACGAAAAGATAATCCGATGGCGCTTTCGTATAGGCTTCAACCTTCTCCACCAGTTTCTCGTGCAAGGTAGCTGCGCTATCAGCATCATGGGAGGTGGTAGCCTGCTGACTTACTCTTGGGCTACAGGAAGCGGCAGCCAACATCAGGACAGCAGGAATCAAAAATTTCTTTATCGTGATCATATTCAGATTGAAAGTTAATAATACTGGTAAGAACAATGAAGTTATCAATTGGAGAAGAACAGGATCGTTCCAACTAACGCTCCCACGCTCAGGGCAACTAAAGAAATGACAGCAATCCTGATTGGGTAGTCTCTACCAACCGCCACTACGCGTGACTTATAAACAAGCCAGTTCAGAAGCCATATACCCACAGAGACGAGAAAAGAGAGTATAAAGAAGCCAAAATACCTATTCAGGAAGCTTACCAGCAGCTCCTCCTTGAGCTTTGCATAGCTGTACTCGCTGCCAAGGTAGAACACAGCTGACCAAAAACCTATGAGGCAAAGGGCAACCGATATAAGAGCAAAATTGAAAACTCGCAGGACAAGCATACAGCAGGGATAAGCAGCTTAACTTACTCCTTTACCTGCACACTCTCAGGCAAATCAAAGTCACCCTCGGCAAATTCCATCGGGGTAACCTCTGTTGCGGTGGAAGTCCAGACAAAGCCGTTCTTCTTGCTTGTCATCACGAACTTCAGCGTCAGGGCACCGTCCGTGGCTTCCAGATACTTGTTCCACTCCCCGAAGGCGTGCTTTGCGAATACCGCCTTGTCCACCTTTACCTCAGGTGAGTAGAAGTACACGGTGGAAGCATCGTCTGTCTCTACCTTGACCGCCTTACACGCATAGCCTGCCACGTTCTCTGTCACGTCCAGCGGTGTGATAATGCACTTCTTGGACGTTTGAGTGCTGCCGCTGATTTTTTGGGCATCCAAACCATTGGTAACGGCATAGTAGGTGTTGGAAGCGGAGTGATAGAGCTGTTGCAGCTTATCCTGACTGTAGGACTTATAGTTTCTGCTGTCGATGTAGTAGTGCTGGTCGCTGCCCACGTAAGGTGTCAACCTATCGCTGATGTCATTGCCCTTCAGGTCGGTAAACGAGTACTTGTACAGGATCTTTCCCGTGAACGGCTTCTCTTCCACTCGGAAAGAGGTCAGGAGTATAACAGCAGTAAAGAGCAGTAAAATTTTTCTCATATGGATGTGTTAAGGGTGCTGTAGTAAATAAAATAAAAGCTAATAGCGTAGGCTGGATGCTACCTTGTCAAACAGCGGCTGGAACTTAGGAAAGTTCTCCGAGGTGGTCACCATGGTCAGGATCAGTACCTTGCCTTCCTTGTTGGCAACCAGCACGTAGTTATGCATATTTTCCCCGCTGTGCTTGTTTTTGTGCTTCTCGATCAAGTATTTGTAGCGCCTTTCGTTGATGGTGGTGTCGCCCTGCTCAACAACTTCAAAATCTTCTGCCTCGCCAACGCTTGCAAGAAACTCCTTATATGTCTTGTCCAAGTCCTGCTCATTACGGCCAAGGACATTGATATTGTAGTTTTCCCTCGGCACATCCGCCTCGGTCTCCTTCTGCCTGAGAGCGATGAAGTTCACAGACTGGTTTGCAGGCACTCCGTAACGCCAGCCTACGGGCACGCCCACCTCAAAACCATTCACGGTGTCCCGTACCATGGCAAGGTCTTGGCAAAAGCTGATGGTGCTAAAGATGAATACAAAGAGGAGGCTTAGTAAAGAGTGCTTCATAAAAGTCGTATATAAAAAGAGCGAGGCTCAACCGAAGTATAGTTTATTTGCTGGATCACAGGGAATTTTTATTAAGTAGTGTAAAAGAAATACCAACCATCCCCAAATTCTATCAAGCGAACGATGACAAAGCCAAAAGGCGGTAGTGTTTCACCTTCCTTTAGCTCTTTTGCAAAAGATTTCACATACCCGTACTCATTGTCAACAAAACCGTCAACGGTCAAAATCAGGTAATCATCAGTACGTTGAAGGGAAATGGTATTTGAGTTCTCCAATCTATCTCTTAGCTCACTAACCTGCTCAAGTTTTAAGTTGTGTTCAGTAATGTAGGAACCAAAGGCTTTTTCAATATCTGCTTTATTAGTATAGCTCCTTCCATTTGAGATCGCCTTGTCATTCAATCTTTTCTGATACCTAAGCATGTCTGTCATTTCGTAAACCTCAGCTTCTTTGCTTAGTTCATCTAATCTGTTTAAGTCCGCCCTGTTTGTGTAATAATGGAGAGTATGCCCAATATTTAGGCGGGGCACCAAAAATGAAAGGCAAAAAGCTGCTATGATCATAGCAAAAGGAACATAGGAAGCCAGTTTCTCCACTCCATTAAGAGGTATCAAAACCAGAGAGAAAAGAAGCCCGAGAAGTGTTATCCCCATTAGCAGCAGCACATCTATAAAGGGTCCTGTTAGTAGGGAATACTGAAGGTCAAAAACACATGCCAACAGAAGCATGCAGCTAAAGATGAAAGCTATGATTTTAACACCCTTCGCAAGTGGTTTTCTTAACTGCATGCTCTGAATTGTTGTATCTTTTGGATTTAAATATTTAGTGGTTATTCGGTTCCCGTAGCGTTTGCACAATTAATATACAAAAAATTTATTGTCGTCACCATTCGCCATTCCTCCGTTCAGAAAGCAGGTATCTAACTCAGAAACAAAACCATGCATTCTATATGGTTAACAAACCACTTGATGCCCATACCAAATCACTAAAAAAATTATTTATAGCTACCGTGCTGCTGACTCAAACTCTATATGAGCAATAATGGAATCTATCTCCGCCTCCGTTAAGTTGAAAGCAGGCATAATCATCTGGTCATTCTCCTGAAAAAGCTTCACCGCAGTCTCATCCCCGCTTTCCACCATTTTTTGGGAGTTCGAAATAAACGCATGCAGCCAAGTCCTCTCTCTGCGCTTATGCACATCCATAAGGGGCGGACCAACCATCCTAAAGTCAATTTCATGGCAGACCTTGCAATTGTTATTGAAAAGAACCCGCCCTGTCTAGTTCGGAGTTAGCCCAAGCTCCAAAGCTGCGGCATAGTCAGCACCATCAATGGCATAGTCGTCAATGGTAACACCACAATAGAAGACTTCTTCCTCAACGGCTGCATTTTGCCTAAGGTAAAATGTTCCCACTAAAAGCCCTATGGTGATGATTGTCACCAATGTTAGCAGCACCATGATGTTCCTTAGAATATAAACCATGCCTGAATTATCTATTCCTTAGTCACTCCACAATGAGTGTAATATTAAATTTTCAAGCTTTTATAAGGCGTTTGATCAGTACCGAAATACTCACAGCACCAAAGTTTCCACCTTCCCCCATGCTACTCATCAGTAAGCTGATTGCTTTACCTTTCTGCGGTACAAGAAGTCTGCTATCTTGAAAAGCGCATAATTCTTCTCTGCTGCTACGCTCAGGAGGAAGTCGCCTCTCGTCAGTTTGTCAACCATTCGACCAAAGTGGATGGAGTTGGACTTAAGCTTCAAACCTTCAAAGTCCACCGTCCATGGCGAATGGAGGTAGTTCGGCTTGTCACTTGAACTCTCGACAATCAGTTTCTTTCCATCTTGAAAGACGAAGATAACCCTTCTCCATTCCGTTGTGGTACTCCAATTGCCGTAGTCCTGCATAAATGCTTGATCTATCACCTCATCGGCTATATAAGACAAAGAATCTGCAACATTCTTATAGAACCCGAAGTCGGTGTTCTCTCCAAGGAAGGCGTATAGATCATCTGTTTTGAATTTGTCGATGCCTGTTTTCTTTATCCGCTTCTCTTCCCTGTCTATATACCTCTTGAACTCGGATATGTCTCTATCGGATATCTGCAAGCTCGTAAAAGACACAGTTTGGAATCTTGATTCATCGACTGTTTCAATAAACTGGCGAAGCAGATTGCTATCTATCTCATTAGGCATGCTGGACAGATAACCTACCGTTGATCTTTTTGTATCCAGAATCAGTCGACCACTCTTTCTTATATAGCTTCTCCTGCTGTTGTCGGAGTGAAAGCACCCTTGGCTGCCAGTCTCGATGTGAAACTCAGCTATGCTGTTCTGTGAGGTGTCGAAGAGGCTTTTGGGGAGATCATATCTGGTAAGTTGCACAAGCTGCTCATCCAAAGCGTAATACTGCTTCAGGTTGGCATCGGCAATTAGTAACCTGTTATCAAAAACTGTTGCGTTTCCGATAGGAAAGTCTGCTGTCATGTAGCGGTACCAGCTTTTGCTCTTCTTATCGTAGCGCAGGATATCCTTGTATTGAAACCCATAAACTTCGCCACCATACTTAACCGTAGCATAAGGCTCTGGAATCGGAACCTCATCGGTATACAAATCAGACGATATGAACACCTCTGGACTGACTTTGTAAACTGTCTCGTGAGTGAGCGCAAATAGGCTTTCATTGCGAACGGCAATTGCCGTAGGATTAGCCTTTAGCTTGCTTTCCGATTTCCATATAGGTTTAAAATTGGAATCGTAAAGCTCTACGAAGCGATCCTGCTTTATCACGTACAGCCTGTCGGACTCAGTGACCTCAAAGTCAATGATATTATTGAGCTGCTCCCAATTAATGCTATCGGACTTTGTAATGAACACCCTTCCTTGCTGGTTGATGATATAGTACCCACCGAACATGCGCACTTTTCTGATGACGGGTCTATCGTGCTTGGACAGCCTTGTATATTTGCCTTGCGATAGCGGTGTCGGTAGCTTCTCCCAAGATATGCAGTTATCGGAAGTCCTGTAGAGGACGTTCCAGAACGAGCCGAAAAGCCCTGTCTTTTCATCGCATGCGAAATAGATAGTTGAAAATCGTAGATTACCTGTCTGCTCTACCTTTGGAAAGGTCTTCCATGTTTTGCCGTAATCACTCGTGTGGTAGATGAACTGCGAGCTTCCGCTCAGCCACGCTTTTCCATTTTTGTTAACATAGGCAGCGTCAAGCCAACTACTATTGCCGAACCTTACCTTGTTCCACGTTTTACCATGGTCTACGGAGTGGTAAATGAAGTCTTGGTTTCCGTTCTCCCCATGAATGAAGCCTGAAATCATCATGGTGTCTTTGGAAAAGAAGCTAACTCTATCAAAAGAACCTGTAATTGAAAGAGAATATTCGTCTTTGGAGGTGAACGGGCCGAAATGCCAAAGCCCACCTATCTGCTTCGTGTAGTATACATTACCTGCCCTTGTTCCAACCCAGATTTCTTCTGATGGGGATATGCCAAGTTCTGACACCGCTCCTGATACTGGCAGCCTCGCCAAGAACTCGCCTTGGCTGTAACCAGTCAGAGGCATCCATAGCAAAAGCACCAAATGCAATATTCTCATTATCATTCTGATGGGTTTTGGCTTTCTACATTTGAATAGGTACAAAGACTTTGGCAGTTTAGGCTATTCTTAATTTTAATCTCCTGGTAAAGCCTATCAAACTTAACAGCATTGGTGAGCCGCTTCAATGAGTTGAGGGTGATGGAATGCTGGCTTCTTTTGTAATTGTTGAGTTCTTCTGTAGCCAGAACATAAAACTCCCACTGATCCATATTTAGTGGGTCAATGGTAGCTTTATCTGCATGATGTAGCAGGCAGAAAACGTAAACGTCAGCACTACGCTTTGCTATTGGTGCGCGTTTGTTTAGCTCCCAATCCCAGGGTCTTGTAGGCTTTATGCTGAACGATATTTTAGAAAACTCGTCCTGTTTCCAAGACAGTAGATAGGCCGCTGACTTCACTTCAATCTTAATGCCACCTGGTGTCAGCAGGTCGTATGCATCCCATTCTACCCTGGCCTGCTTGATATCAATGTTAGTGGCCGTAGCCACGATAAATTCTGCCAAATGGCCTCTGGTGGTATTGCTCAAGATGCTCGATGCGCTCCACCTCCAGAAGTCTATCAAAGTATGACTTGACGCTTGATTGTTGTAGCTAAAGTTTTCCTGACCTACCTTTAATGAAGCTTCGATTCTTTCTAATGAGGACATCTGTTATTTGTTAAAAATGATGGAGCCTGCAGACTATTTGCCACCAAAGAACCCATCTAAAGTTAGTGGGCGAGATTCCATGTTCCCGTTAGAAACAGGGTATAGAGTGATTGTGTAAATGGAGTACTCTTTGTCATTTTGCTTCATCCTAATCAAGTCATCCGCATCGTCTGATACACTAAATGTGGACAAAGTATCAAATGAACCCTTAATCTTACCGTTAAACATTATGGTGTCAGGGTTCCAGTATTTGCCTTGAAAACTTTTTAGGTAGTACGTCCCATTTGGGATACTCGTCATTACAAAAGACTCTCCTGCTCTGATATACTCGTTTCGGATGGTCCTATAAACTTTTTCATTTCTGATGCCTGTAACTGGTGAACTATAGTCAACCAAACATACTACTACATCCAAATCTTGCCCGTTCTTAATCTCCAATTGATTTTTGTAGTTCTTATCGTATACAGGTTCACCGAAATAGTCATTGTAAGGGGAGTCTCCTGTTTTAAGCTGATTGTTCCTGTATCTGCTCACTCTATGCCTAATCTCAGGCTCTGAGTCTATTACAGTTGTACTACCTACGGTTGGGCTTGCAGATGTTGGTGGGGTATCAGATGTGAAGAAGAAAATCCAGATAAAAACACCAGCGATGCCAATCCACTTGGCTGCACCTAATAGATTACCCCTCTGCTCTTTTAAAATTATTTTGCGTAATGCACTTTTTTCCTCTTCGTAAATTCTGACTATTAACTCATTATCTGGATAAGCGAGTCTTACCAATTGTTTTGAATATTTCTGAATTCTTCCTTTCGACAGGAATTTATAAAGCCCTAAAGTCGAGTGTATAATTCTATGCTTACTCTCAATATCGTTTGAAACTATTAAGCACTGCATTAATTCTTCATTAAATGCTTCATCTAACAGTACATTAATTTTATTCAAGTTAACGTTTTTGAGCTTTAACTTTCCGACTTGTACATACAAGGCCTCAATACTGTTAGCCAATGATTTAATAGATGATTTTGACTCTTGCTTGGTTTCTGTGCGATAGTTGAAGGATGCATTAGCAGTTTCCGTTTGTTTGAACTTTGCATCATAATTCCTCCTTCTAACAGGGTTAGAAAGTGTCTCATAAGCTTCTTGAAGCTCCTTAAACCGCTCTTCGAAATACCTGTCTCCCGGGTTTTTGTCTGGATGGAACTTCAGCGCTAGCTTTCTATACGTCTTCTTTATTTCTTCATCAGTGCAATTGAGGGGCAGTCCAAATATTTGGTAGTAATTCTTATTCATCGGGGTGCTTTATATACCTCTATTTTCTATTGATTATTTGCCTTACGTTATTATCTATCGAGATCAGTAAATCTCCAAACACAATATAAGATAAAATTAATATTAAAATGTTTATAGATTAAGTTTTATGTAATGTGTTTAGCTGGCAGAACTTCTTTTTAAATTAAAAAAAGCTTGCTGATTAACAGGCAAGCTTTATGCTCTAACCACCAGAGTTGTGACTGAAAAACAAATCATGTATACCATACATCATTACAAGCTCTGATGATAATTAGAATACAGCAATAGTTTGATATGAGAATTTAAATTTACCATATCAAAGTAGCAGCGAACCCATGCTGAAACTTAATAGATGTGTAGCTCTGAGTCAGAGCACTGAAAGTACTTTTCGAGTTGAGAGGGTAACTGTGTGTAATGTATTATGAGCTAGGATTAGCCTCTTGAGAAATGTGTGCAAATTGTGTGCACATAAAAAAAGCACTTACAAGTTTTACCTCATAAGTGCTTGATTATCAAGTGATCCCGTTTGGATTCGAACCAAAGACCTACTGCTTAGAAGGCAGTTGCTCTATCCAGCTGAGCTACGAGACCAGCGTTTTTAGGAGAGCTTTGCTCTACCCTTAAACAAAAAATTTCGGAATTGCTTCCGAAATTTTTAAGTCGGGGTGGCAGGATTCGAACCTACGACCTCCACATCCCAAATGTGGCGCGATACCGGGCTACGCTACACCCCGAACTATGCTTTCAACTCCGGTTAGCGATTGTGTCGCTGTTAATGTTGAACGCGGTGCAAAAGTAAGCGAAGAATTTAAATTGTCAAAACTTTTTCAATTTATTTTTTCGCTTGCGGAGGAGGGGGGATTCGAACCCCCGGTACCGTTTCCAGTACGGCAGTTTAGCAAACTGCTGGTTTAAGCCACTCACCCACCCCTCCGGGACTCTTCCTGCTAAAGAGATTGCAAACATACAACATTACCTTTTATAGCGCAATAGTAAACCCCAAAAAATAACTACAAAAACCTTCTATAAAGCACCTCTCTTACTATAACTAACTGATAGTATTCAGCTTCCTAAATTAAGAAAATTATAAAATTTTTAAATCTTTTTTACACCTGCTGCTCTATCGAGCTGATTTATACTTTAGTCGGTTGCTAAATGTAGTATGCATGGCGGCTAAAAGCACTAATAATGGTCGCATTTTGTATATTTGTAGGTAAGCCAAGCTATAACTCATAGCTTCTACAATATTCATGACCTGGTACCAAACTCTTACAATACTGGAGATTCTGTTCGGCTCACTGTTTTTTGTGCTGTACATAGGTTATTTAATGCGTGTCAGAAAAGTGGCTTTATTTTTTAATCAGCGTCCGCACGTGGTCTGGTTTAAATTCCTGCTCCGGCACCTATACGTGGCTCTGATCATTGTTGCCATACTTGGTCCTTCTTTCGGTGCCATGAAGAAAGAAATCAAAACTATCGGGAAGGACCTGTACATTGCCGTGGATCTCTCGCAGTCGATGAACGCAACTGATGTGCAGCCATCACGACTAGAGAAGGCCAAAAGAGAGATCCAACGCCTTATTACAAGGTTTAACTCTGATAAAATTGGGTTGATAGTATTCTCGAACGAGGCTTATCTGCACAGCCCGCTCACTTACGATCAAAATGCACTGCAGCTGTATACTCAAACTCTACGCACCAGCCTCCTACCCCACTCTGGCACTGATTACGCCCCTGTGCTGCAGCTTACGCTGGATAAATTTGGAACAAGCCTAACAGCCGAAGCAGAAGAACAGAAGGCAAAGGTACTTGTACTAATAAGCGATGGCGAGGATTTTGGAGGCAATGTGGAACAGTTGGCAGAGCGGCTTCGCATGCAAAACGTAAGAGTTTACACACTAGGAATAGGTACTGTAGAAGGCAGCCGTATACCAGAGGGCCGCAGCTATAAACGTGACAACCAAGGGCGCTATATAACTACAAGCCTCAAACCTAGTCCGCTTAGCCAACTGGCAGAGCTAACCGATGGACAATACTTTGAAGTAAACAACCGGGTAAGCGAAGTTAGCCGTCTTATTAGCGCCATAAATAATATCGAAGGTGAACTGCGTGAAAGCAAAACTGTTGACGTAACGGCCAATAAGTACATATATCCTCTGGCACTTGCCCTTTTGCTTATACTTTTGGATGTTCTTATTTCTGTTAGAGTAATAAGGATATGAAAAGTATACTGTTAACCATATTTCTGATAAGCATACTTGGAGGAGGTTTTCGCTCTATTTCTGAAGTTAACGAGTACGCCAACAAAGCGGCCTTAGCTTATAAGCAACAGCAGTACCAGGAGGCCCTAGTAGCTTATGAATACTTATTGAATGACCTAGAAGTAGATGACGACCAGATAAGGCTTAACCTTGCCCATACTTATTACAAATCCGGAAGATTGGCAGAGGCCTTACAACATTACCGCCTGCTCACAGATAACCCCGCAGAGCATCTACGCTCGGTGGTATACTTACAACTTGGCAACATTGCAACAAAGCAAAAAAAGTATAAGCATGCTCTCTCGCTTTACAAACAAGCTTTAGTGATAGCACCTGAAAACGAGGAAGCGCGCTATAATTATGAGCTCCTGAAAAAATACCTGGTTCTTTACCCCGAAAAGAAAGAGCAACCGCAAGAGCAGTTGCAAGAGCCAGAACAGACAGAAACAGATAGTACGCAACTACCCCCACCTGCCCAGGAGCAGGCAGAGAAACCGAAGCAAAAGCCTGACCCAAATGGCGAACAGGAAGAAGAAACAGAGCAACCGCAACCTGATGCAAATGGGCAGCAAGGAAATGGTGGCACCTCTCCAGAGCAGAGCGAGCAAACTCCAGAACAAAAGGAAAAAGAGCAGACAACTGGCAGCACCCCCGGAGATACAGAAGGCTTAAACAAAGATAGCCAGTTTGACCCTAAGCAGCAGGAACGCAGTAACAGCAACGAAAGTATAGCAGAGTCCGACATAAGAGCTCAGACTCAGCGCGCGCGCCTACAGAAGGCAAATATTAGCCCTGAGCGTGCAAGACTACTTTTAGATGCTATGCGCAGCGCAGAGATGCAGTATATCCAGCAACTACCTAAAAAGGCCACCAAACAGCCCGACAAAACTAAGCCTGACTGGTAGGTTACCTCATACCACTCTGTTTTAAATTAAAAGCCAGAAGCGCAGGAGCTATTATTCTATTAATTATTTTCATCTAGTATATCTTAATCAAGCTTAACATATCCTTGCCTATTTAAAACCGATTGGTTTATTTTACGTTTTCAAAGTATGGAAGTAAGAATTTCAAAGTCTGAACGTACAAGGCAGCTGATAATAGAAAAGTCTGCACATCTCTTTAACCAAAAAGGATATGCTGGCACCTCTATGCAGGATATTATGGTTGCCACGGGCTTGACCAAAGGGGGTATATATGGTCATTTTGAGAGCAAAGAAGAAATTGCCCTCGCAGCTTTTGAACATGCAACAAGCTTTGTAACCAGGCTAATTTCTGAAAAGCTGGCTGCCCATACTTCCGCTAAATCCAAACTTATATCTTTAATCAACTTTTACAGAAGCTATTTATTAACTCCTCCAATTTTAGGTGGATGCCCTGTTTTAAACACTTCAGTGGAAGCCGACGATACTAATCCGCAGCTACACGCCAGTGTTGTTAAGGTACTAAACAAGCTGCACAGGGCAGTAGCAAATATTGTGAGGCAAGGTATAGAGCAGCAAGAGTTTAAGCCTAGCGCTGATGCAGAGCGCTTTGCCGTTTTGTTTATTAGTATGGTTGAAGGCGGCATTATGGTTTCCAAAGCGTACGGCGACACTAAACACCTTAACATTGTGCTTCAGCATCTAGAAGATCAAATTAACACAGAACTTATTGTATAAATTTTTTTAATCTAAAATAGACCGAATGGTTTAAAATAAACTTATGAAATTCAGAAAAGATTTACCGAAATATTTGGAGAGTGATGTCTTGATCCGTTTTGAAGACTGTGATCCGTTTGGGCACCTGAACAATGGTCGCTACATAGATTATTTTTTTAACGCCCGCGAAGACCAACTGCGTGAACAATATGAGTTTGATGTTTATGCCCATATAAAGCAATCGGGTAACGCGTGGGTGGTGGCCTCTAACCAAATAGCTTACCTGCGCGAAGTAAAGTTTATGGAGTGGGTAACTGTAAGAACTAGCCTGATGCACTACGATGCTTCTAACCTGTACACAGAATACCTGATGCTACACAAAGAAACAGGTGCTGTACTGGCCATACTCTGGTCGAGGTTTGCCTATGTTAACATGAAAAAAGGGCAAAGAGCAGAGCATGCTCCTGAGTTGATGGATTTCTATGGATCTGTGGCTATTGCAGGTGAAGGAAAACCAGATGTATACTTTGAAGAACGCGTAAAAGAGTTAAAATCTGTTCTCGTTACCCTATAATTATTTAAACAACGGCTGCATAATCAGACAAAAAGTACCTGCTAATGTTGATGTGCCAGGAATTACCTCCTACACAACCTCGTGTACAAGACAGACTGCAACATTATGATTCTGATAATTACTACAGCTTCATTAATTTTGCACCTAGATCTATAAAGTTAACTTCAATTACCGATGAAGAACGAACTTAAAAACGTGCTTGACGTGCTGGCCTTGTCAGAAAAGCTAAAGTATGAATTACGCCATAGCTGGCTCTCTAATGGCCGCCAGGAAAGCGTGGCAGAGCATACCTGGCGTATGTCGCTGATGGTAGTTTTACTGGAGCCTTACCTGGACAAAGAACTAGACACAGCACGTACGCTTAAAATGGTAATTGTGCACGACCTGGTAGAGGCCGAAGCCGGAGATATACCTGTTTTTGAGGTAAGTACAGCCAAAGCAAAAGAGCTAAAGCAGGCAAAGGAAAGACAAGCTATCGAGAACCTGCGCCTACAATTGGGCAACGGCCTAGGCCAGCATGTATACGAACTATGGCACGAGTTTGAAGACAAGCAAACGTATGAGGCCCAAGTAGCAAATGCGCTAGATAAACTGGAAGTACAGATACAGCACAACCACGCTGATATTTCTACCTGGTTGGAAGTGGAACAGGAGCTATGCCTGCTAATGGGTACCCACACAGGTTTCGACAAGTGCCTAACTGAATTTAAAGACCTAATCGAGGAATTGGCAATCCAGAAAATGGATCAAGCTGGTATAGATGTAGCAGCAGTAAAGCAACGCGTTGCTGCAAAGTATACATCTTTAAACTAACAGTCTAAGCCTGCAGGCAGAGCAGATTTCAGATAATTTAATAGTTGAAGCCCGGGCAAGCGAAGCCTGGGCTTTATAGCTTAATATCCGGCATGTGCGCAACCTCCAGCACAAATCCATTCGGATCCCTAAAGTCCACTGTATAGTAAGAGCTATCGTATTGCGGCATGGGCTGTGGTCCACGTATAATATCGCCGTTTATACTTTTTAGCCACTCCCCTACTTTGTTTACCATCTCACGGCTGGTAGCATGAAAACAGATATGTCGTACGCCCAAGCTATCATGAAAAGCAACAGGCATCTCTTTAAAGTATACTTCGTGCACACCGCAACTGTAAGAGGTGCGGGTAAGTTTGTACCAGCCTATTAAAGGAAAAAGTTTGCTGTAAAATAGGAGTGACTCTTCCAGGTCTTTCACCCAAAACTCCAGGTGGCTAATACCAACTCCGAATTTGTAGCTCATAGTTTTATCTTTAACAGACGAAAGTACATTAATAAAGAAAAACGAACTGTAATTAGCTTGCATTTTCTATACTTGCCCTGCAAATAAACCTACATACTAATGGAGACAGAGCAGCACTACAGCGCACTTGAAAACCTTTACCACAGCGCCAACATTCAAAGCACTATCAGCGGAAGCAGCATAAAAATAAGCCACAGCCACTCCGAAATTACCTTGCCGGTAGCACCTGCATACTTTCACGGGGCAAATGCCATGCATGGTGCTTTATACTTTAAGCTTTTAGATGATGCGGCATACTTTGCAGCAGCCTCTGTTGTAAAAGATGTATTTATAGTTACCTCTTCGTTTCAGCTAAACCTGCTGCGCCCCGTTACAGGAGGCATGGTGAAAGCTGTTGGAAAACTTAAATCTCAGGGCAAAAACCTGTACATAGCAGAGGCAACTCTTTACAACGATAAAGGCAAAGAAGTAGCCTTTGGCACTGGCCAGTTTATGCGTACTAACCAGCCTCTGAAGAGTTTAGAGGGTTATGTTGATAAAGTATGAAAAATTAAAAAGCCTCTGCTGCTGCAGAGGCTTTTTAATTAACGCGGTGTTCTGCTACTTTTTAATGAAATTGATGGCCTTGTAGGCTTGTTCTCCTTGCACCTGAAGTACATACTTTCCTGTTGCAAGCGCTGATAAGTCTATGGTGTGTAAAACTCCTGACGTCATGGTAAAATGTTTAACCACTCTGCCATCCATACTTATAATACGTATAGTGCAACTACCTGCTGGCAAAGCTGTAAGATCAACGTTTGCAAAGTCAGTTACAGGATTAGGATAAAGCAGTACACCTGCATTCGTGTTTTTCTTCACATCTACTGCTACTATTTTACTGTACTCATACTTACCTCCAAAATCAACCTGCTTTAGGCGGTAGTAAACAGTACCTGCAGGAGAGTTTGTATCAAGTAAATTATACTCTATGCGGCTGCTACTCGTACCAGCACCACGAACCTGACCTATTTTAGAGAAATTACGGCCATCCAAACTACGCTCTACAATAAAGTATTCATTATTAATTTCTGCTGCAGTTGCCCAGTAAATCATCACACCTTTAAGTTCTGCTTTAGCTGTAATTCCAATTAAAGTTACAGGCAGAGGTGTTACAGTACCGCCATTTCTAAACGCACTGTTCAAATTGGCAGATCTATCCAAACCGAAGCTAGAAGTATCGAAAAGATCAATTAAACCATCTGTATCTGTGTCTCTGTAATAAGTGTTGCCATAAACCTGAAAGTTTAGAACTCGCACTGTACTGTTACTTTCCTTCAGCCATTCAGGGAGGCTAGTTTCTGTACCTGCTACGTAAAAGTCTTTGGCCACATTAGTTCCTGCGTTTCCTCTAAAAGACTCCGCCAGTAAAAGCAAGTCATCGACAGACTTTCCATTGCTGTTCAGGTCGTAGGCTTCTTCTGTGTCAGTCATTCCATCATTGTCGCTGTCCAAATCCAGGAAATCTGGAACTCCATCGCTGTCCGTATCAATCGGGATAATTGATGTACCAGCTGTTGTGCAGCCGCAACTTACATCAAATCTATCATCTACACCGTCTTTGTCGGCATCTGCACCTACAGGCAGTAAACGAGTGCCACTTGCTTGTGCTTCTAAATTATCAAGTATGCCATCGTTATCAGAGTCAACGTCCAGGTAATCATGTAGCGTGTCATTGTCCGTATCATAAACTGTATAATTCAAAACGCCGGAATCAGAAGTAGTTTCTAATGCATTTGCAAGGCCATTTGCTCCACCTGCCGATGTATAGCGCCCTAAGCTCAGGCTAAAAATAGTAGCAGAAGGAACCCTACCTCTATTTGCTTCTATAGCATCTAAAATCCCATCTCCGTCAGAGTCTAAATCTAATCTGTTAGGTATTCCGTCACCATCCTGATCACCGTTGCCTTCAATTGTATCTGGAATGCCATCGTTGTCATCGTCCAAGTCTATATCATCTGTAATGCCGTCTAAGTCAAAATCTAGCACGATTGGTATATTGAAAGTAGCCGGAGTACCGTCATATGCCCCCTCATTATCTTTGATAGTAAAGGTAAACTGAACGTTTGCTGTATTTCCATAAGTCGGATCAAAACTGATCTTATCACTTAGGCTCCACGCATAATCTGTGTTTACTACAGCTAAGTTGCCGTTTACATAAAGCAACCCCTGTGCTGCAGATGGCAAGTTTTTAATCTGAAAATGCGTAATGCTCGTACCAGTTGGCTCTGCATCTTTGCCTTTTAAGGCATCTAGTATGGTGGCTAGCGCAGAACTAGAGAGATTTTTAGAGTTAACAACATTTTCAGCTATTGGCACGCCGTTGATTGGTATAGTATATGAAGCGCTATTGCTTAAAGCCCCTTCATTATCTGTAACAGCAAAGTAAAAGACAACATCAGCCAAGTTCGAAACATCAGGATCGAATCTAGCCAAAAAAGCCTCCTGAACTGTATAATCTCTGTTTAAAACTACCGAAACGTTGTTTATTGTAAGCGAACCTTGCGAAGACGCTGGAAGCTGTGTGACTCTAAATGAGACAATTGAACCATCATCGGTTGGGAAAATATTTACACTTAATGGTGTTGGCCCATTTGTGTTAAGTATTAAAGCATTGGTCATATTCTGCACCACCGGCACACCGTTGATCGGAATGGTATAGGTAGCGATGTTGCTACTTAGCCCTCCCACATCCTTTACCTGATAGCTAAATACTACATCGGCAGTAGAGTTACCTATGTGGGTATAAGTGATCGTATTCTTATCTATCCAGTTAAACTCCTGCGTTGTGCTGCTTACGGTTACGCCATTTATCCGGAGCGTGCCGTTTATAGGCAGGTTCGTAATCAGGAACTTAGAGATGTCGTCTCCCCCATCGGCATCAGTAGCACTTAATGAGAGGGTTAAAGTAACATTAGAGGCGTTATTCAGAACGGTGGCAGTATTCGTTGCGTTGTAGGCTACCGGCGCCTCGTTGACATTGGTTACATTAACGGTAATTGTCTGCTCAGTGTATAATCCGCTGTTATCTGTAGCTCTTACTGTAACAAAGTAATCATTTAATCCTGCTACAGAGGCCGGGGCTTCAAAATCAGGGGCAGTACTGAATGTAAGTTCACCAGTTGTTGCATCGATACTAAATTTGCCTTGGTCAGCACCGCCAGAAATAGTATAAGTTAAAGTGCTGTTGGCATCAGCGTCAATAGCTGTTACGATCGTTACAGCTGTTGTATTTTCGGAAACCGCGATGCTTGCTGTAGTGCCTCCTCCGTTAGAAGTAATAACAGGTGCATCATTTACATCTATAACAGTTATAATTAGGTCTTGAATATCAGATAGTGCAGGTGAAGTACCTTGCTCATCGACTCTCACTCTAATTCTATACTGGTTGGTCCCCGCTGCAGAGCGGGATGTTTCAAAATCAGGAGCTACTTTAAAAGTAATCACACCCGTATTAGGATCTATATCAAATTTATTATAATCAGGGCTATTTGCGTTATTTGGGATCCTGTAGGTAAGGGTGTTGCTCTCTGGGTCGGCTGCGATTACAGTAGTTACATACAAGGTGTTTTCTGCTACTGTTATGCTAGCTGTTGAACCACCTCCGTTTGATGTAATAGTTGGTTTTTCGTTTTCATCAGTTACAGTAACAGTTGTAGCTTGTTCAACATATAAAGCACCGGTGCCATTGTCCGTTACCCTAACTATAACTTCATAAGCATTAGTACCAACTGCAGAAGCAGGTGCTTCAAAATCAGGAGTATTTATAAATCTTAAGGCACCTGTAGTAGCATTGATACTAAATTTACTTTGGTCTGCCCCTCCTGAGATAGTGTAAATAAGGATTGAGTTGGCGTCAACGTCTGTAGCCGTAACCGTCGTGACAGCAATTGAGTTTTCAGCTATTGTAATTGAAGCTGTAGCGCCTCCACCGTTAGAGGTAATAACAGGTGCCTCGTTTACATTAGTTACTGTGATGGCAAAAGTTTGGCTGGACGTTAACGCGCCATCAGAGACCTGCACAGTAATAGTGTGGGAGGTTGCCATTTCGAAATCTAAAAGAGCACCATTAGCAACACTAACTACCCCTGAAGTAGAGTTTATTTGAAAGCGCCCACCGGCGCTATTTGTTAATATATAAGTTATAGCCCCACCTTCAGGATCAGTTGATCTGGCCGTAATGCCTACGGTTGTTCCATTAACTGCATTTTCTGCTACTGTATTAGCAGCTGCATTGGCATCTGCAGGTAAAGTCGGAGCTTCATTTACATTAGTAACATTAACCGTGATTATCTGTTCATCATAACTAATTGGGGCACCACTTTCTGTAACACGCACTATAACCAAGTAGGCATTTGTTCCAGCCGCCGATCCAGGTGCTTCGAAATCTGGAGCTGTTTTAAAGGTTAATACACCTGTGCTTGCATTAATATTAAATTTTGATTCATCTGCACCTCCTGCTATACTATAGGTCCGGGCATTATTTTCTGGATCGGTAGAGTTAACAGTAGTAACTGCTGTTGTATTTTCTGCTACAGACACATTTGCAGTAGCTCCTCCGCCGTTTGAAGTTATAACGGGTGGCTGATTTACTGGTGATAAAGTTACTGTTGTACTATTGTTAGCAAAAATCGGATCATATTGATAACCTGCTATGCTTGCTACACTAGTATAAAAATTATTACTGTTAGCTGTATTAGCAATAATTGTTGCAGTTATAGTTAATGTTGCTGTTGCACTAGCTCCAAGATTACCAATAACCCATTGGTTACTTGCATTAGCATTTCCTGCAGTTGCGACTGCATTCGTAACATTTAGCCCATCAGGTAATACTTCTGAAACAATTACATTATTAGCTGAAGTCGTTCCTAAATTTCTCGCCGTTAGAGTAACCGTCACAGACTGCCCTACCGTATAAGGCCCTGGTGTTATTGTATGCGTTATACTTAAATCAGTAGAGGCAATAGGCATAGCAACACTATTAATGTCCCTCATAAGACCTATATTGCCTGATGTAGCTCCATTTGCAGGAAACTCTGCTACTGCGCTTGAATTGGAAGTGCCATTTTCGCCACCAGTAATTGTGATGGTGCTAGGTGTTCCTCCTGAAAATGCAATGTGACCTCCGCCGCCGCCGCCGCCAGGACCTTCAGCTTCAGGACCTGCTATAACCTGATTGCCACCTTTGCCACCGTTAGCGTTCAGTTTAACCTGAGCGCTCAAGGTTGTTGTTTTGATTATTATAGTGCCGCCTCCACCTCCACCACCTGGAGCATCGTTTCCAGAGGCTGCTGTATTTAAGGCAGCGTCGCCATTGGCTTCTATAGTACCTGATCCTGTTACAGTGTTAGATAATATATATACAATACCGCCACCATCACCACCACTTGTACCTTTACTGTTATTACTATCGCCTGCGCCGCCGCCGCCGCCCATAAATATTCTCGATTGAGATGTTGTAGTTAGTGGTCGACCTCCTAAACCGCCTCTTTCTTGCCTGTTATCTCCACCCCATAAACTACTACTAGGACCTGAGTTTAGCGCATCTGCATTAACACTTGAGTAAGTATAACCTCCTCTACCACCACCTATGCTACTTGTTCTTGTATTTGAGTTAGCAATATAACCTGGATCGAAGACCCATGCATTAGTACCAGTACATGAAGTACACATTATACCTTGTCCGGTCCAAGTTCCGGTCCCTGATGCATTTGCACCCCCACCACCGCCTGCATTGTGAGAGTTACCGCCACCGCCACCATTCGCCGCTGCCCCACGACCGTAAATAGCACCTCCTGGTAAGGTTCCGGTTATTGTAAACGTTGCAGGATCATAAGTCGTAGACCCTGCAATACTTTCGCCCTTGGCAGCCCCTCTTGTTCTGTCTGTGTACGCATAATCGGGATTAGTTAAAGGCACTGCTGAAGTTGAGGAATTGTGCACGACTCCGCCTCTGAATCCTGCGCCACTAGAACTTATGGTTCCGTTTATGGTAGTAGTGCCTGCTACTTCTAAAGCTACAATACCACCTTTATCTCCATTCCAAGCAGATGGCACAATAGAAGCTCCAGCGTTTACATTTAAACTGCTATATCTAGGCACTTTTACTATCTGCGCTCTATTGTTATTACCAGGCCCTGTAAGAGAGGTGCTAACATATGCGTTTGTTAAACCTTCTGTTACTGTAAATGATGTTGTAGTTGCAGAGTTTACTATTCTGAATTCATAAAAGCCTGCGTTACCTAATGTTACAGCACCATACGTAGAACCTGTATTAGTTTGAATCATTGAAAATCCAACTCCACCTTGCATTTGAATGATCATGACCAAGTCTCCAGATGCAAAATTTACACTTCCATCGTGGTGAACTGTAGTTGCACCAGCAGCTAAATTTACAGCGCCTGCACCACCACCAACATTCCTTATCGACGCATAATTGTTTACTACTGTGTTTAATGCAGTTACAGTAAATGCGCCATTTTTTCCAACCTGTGCAAAAGAGGCATGTTTAGTTCCCAAAATCAGCTGCAAAGTAATTATCAAGCTGATTCGGATTATTGATTTTACTGAATTACTATATAGATTCAAATTTCCTTTTAAGAATGAAGCCACTATAATGTTGGCTAAAGAAGATTGCACATGATAAGTTAAAATTCTGTTTTTAATCTTCAGACTACAAAAAGATAGTGGCATACCAAGGGTGACTTTGTGTTAATATTTAATGTGCTTTGAAATGGGAGACAGTAAGGGGCAAAACTCTTAAAAGCTTTAAACTTATTACTTATAATTTGGTATCAATACTGAATTAGATTACAGAATCTCTCAAATTGTTTTTTTATAATATGATATATTGGCAGGCATTTGTAAAAACAGCTACCTCTAGAAATAAATAAACTCATATAAAACCAAAGCGCCGATTTGTATTATTTAAACATTACTCAATAACACATTCTGTTGATTTAATTCAAATTAACCGCTACTAGTTAATATTATTAAGAAAAAACCATTCCAATATTAGAGAAATTTAATATTGCCTTTCATATCATTATATTATAACATATCAGTATATGTTAAAACACACATATTTAATGTTATAGAGTAAGCTGCAAAACAAAAAAATCTCACAGTATTACTTTAGATAAACTTAAATACTAACCCATTTTCCCATAAAGAGAAATTCAGCCTTCATACTTTCCCAATTTGGCTTGAAAAGCGACATTAAATCCATGATGATCTAACAGCATAACATATTTTTAAAATATAATTTAAATTATATTTTTTTAGCACAATTAGAATCAATATTCAACAAACAAAAAGGGAGCAGGTATAAACCTGCTCCCTTTTTGTTTGTATTTCGGCTGTTAATCAACTGCCTACTAAATCTTTATTTTGTTAAATCATTCTATTTAAAATATAGGCAGATTCTATATCCAGGTACAGCTTAAACAAATACCCAATTAATTATGCCTACTGTTGTTTACTCATTTGCTTCGCCGGCAACCTCTGGCTGTGGCTCTACCAGTTCGAAGCCGTAATCTTTCCCTTTTACTACCGATGGTACACCTTGCTTCATCCAAACAGGCATTGGAGCACCCTTCAGGTAATGATCAAAGAACTGAGACATTCGAGCTGATAAATCTTTGCGGTTTTTGCGCTGCACCAAGTTATGGTCTTCGCCATTGTATACCAGCATCCAAACAGGTTTCTGCAGGCGGCGCAGGGCCATAAAGTACTCAATACCCTGGTACCACGGCACAGCACCGTCCTGGTCATTATGCATGATCAGTAGTGGCGTTTTAACACGGTCAGCAAAGAACAGCGGCGAGTTTTCGATAAACTGCATCGGCTTTTCCCATAGCGTACCGCCAATACGGCTTTGTGTACGCTCGTACTGGAACTGGCGGCTCATGCCTGTACCCCAACGAATACCGCCGTAGGCACTTGTCATGTTTGAAACCGGAGCACCGGCCATGGCCGCTTTAAACATATTGGTGCGGGTAATCATATAAGCAATTTGGTAACCTCCCCAGCTTTGGCCTTGCAAAGCCATGTTCTTGTCGTCTACAAAACCTTGGGCAACCAAGCTCTGCACACCAGGTATGATGCAATCCATAGCACTTTCGCCTGGGTAACCGTCAATGTAAACAATGTCCGGCACAAACACCAGGTAGTCGTTGCTTACATAATATGGAATATTGATAGTAGAAGCACTTGGCGCAGGCGTACGATACGAGTGCAATCCGTCAGAAGAACGCTCGTAGAAGTATACCAGCATAGGGTACTTTTTCTTAGGATCAAAGTTCTCTGGCTTAAACAGCAAACCTTCCAGCGGCACTCCGTCTGTAGATTTCCAGTTTACCAGCTCTACATTTCCCCATAGGTAATCTTTCATCTGCGGGTTGGCATCGCTTAGTTTCTCTACTTTACCAAAGTTTGCGTCTGCCGTGTAAATATCATTGTATTCTCTAAAGGAGCCTCTGCGGAATGTGATACGGTCACCTGCTTTAGCCTTATTCAGTCCTGCGTATGAATGGTCTGATCCAATCAATTTTTCAGGAGCAGTCTTTTTGCTGATATTCTCACGATAGAATGCATCCGCTTTGGTGGCATAGTTAAATCCGCTTACATAGACAGTGGCATCTTCAGGAATAAACTTCTCCTCTCTGTCCAGTTGCTCATAGCGCAGGCGCATGTTGTTCTGCCGGCCATACTTATCAGTAAGGTTTTCAGGTGCTTTTTTCCCGCTTGGGTCTAGCTTCCATATATCATGCTTGTCGTAAACCAGCAGGTAACTGTCTTTTTCAACCCATCCTGCAAAGCCATAATCGCCTGGCAGGGTTGGGATATCATTCGTTTCGTCGTAGAACGGCAGGCCGATGCGCTTAGTTAAATTAATGTTAGCACCACCTTTGCTGCTCATGGCATGCCAGCTGCTATCGGTTGGTTCGTACCAGTAAATGTAATTACCTAGCGGTGACATACGCGGATAACCCCTTGTCTCAGAAAGCACCTGCTTTTTACTACCTTTCTTCAGGTCTATCAGATAAGCGTCTTTACGTGTTGGAGTTTCGTAACCGATCGTGATTTTATACTTTTCATCGCTTACACCCAGTGCTACATCCCCTTGTCCGTAAGCATCCAGGTATACATCCGGCACTTCCAAGGTAGCCAACTGCTGTATGCGTTTGCCCCTCAGGTCGTACATGGCCAGGAAGGAGCGTTTTAACTCGCGGTCTTTGTTTTTGAGCTGCATTGGTTGAATGAGCGGATCCTTGTAGGTCCAAATATCCAGGCTCACTTTTTCCTCCTCTAGCTTGGTAGTATCTTTTTCGTAGCGTGTAGGCCGCGGGAACGTACCAAAAAACAGGCGCTTACCATCTTCTGAGAAGTTCAGTCTGCCGTGTTCGCTTACCATCCACGCCTTCGGCATACCTTTCGAAACTGTATCTGCTAGCAGCGCAGTTTTATTATCCTTTTTGTTCCAATGGTACAGGTTAAAATAGCGAATCTCGGCACCAACTGTATCCATTGTAGCAACATACGCCATTTGCTCTCCGGCTTTATCAGCACTGATGCTTTTATAGGTTACCTTACCCGTATCGATTGGCATTGTCTTCAGATCAGAAGTACTGAAAGCATAAACACCAGCTTTGTGAAGCGAATCTAACTCATCCTTAACAAAGTATAGCATGTTGCCTTTCTCCGAAAAGATATAATCTATTACACGTGTAAAGCGGTGCTCCTGCCCAGACTGAAGGTTGCGCAGCACTAACTCTGTACCTTCTGCTTTTTTATTTTGCTTCAGCGGCTTGGCTGCAGGCTTTTTAGGCTCTTCTACTTTAGGCTCTGCAGACTTAGCTTCTTTTTTTTCAGGAAGTGGTTTCTCCAGATGATAAGCTAACCAGTCGCTGCCTTCCTTAGGTAATTTATAAGATTTTACACGCGGCACCTTCACCACACTCATGTCCTCCAGCTTCACAATCGCCAGAGAATCCTTAGGCAGGTCATCCGCTTTCTTTTTCTTTAACTTAAGGGCACGCACCTGCTGGTACTCTGGCTTAATTTCAAAAACGGCATAACGGCTGTCGTTTGAGAACTCGGCACGGCCTCCCCGGCTATACTGTTTGGTGGCGTTGCTGATGTAGTTTTTGATGATCAGTTCTCCGTCGCCTTCTTGCGTGTTCACGTTAAACAGTACATACTTGCCGTTGTTTGAGATCTTCTCTCCTGCTACCCCTTTCCAGCTGTCGTACACGTCGTGCGTGAGTGGTTTTTTGGCAGCTTGCTGCTGTGCCTGCGCCTGCATTAGGCCTGCACCACATATAGCTGCCAGCAATAAATATTTTCTCATTGCGGGTGAAATTGGTGTTTAGTATAGATTAGTTTTAGTTTCTAAAGATAATACTCCTCCCCTAACTATGCTTACCAAGTATAACATACTTTAGCAAAAGGTTGTTTTTATACAAAATGGTTCTCGTTAAGTATAAAATCAGCATTAAAAGTATAAGCAACAATACTTGCTGCTCAAAGTATAAACCTGTTGTTAAACATAGACTGCACAAGATGCATTAGGTTTAATACATGCTGTAAACGTGTGGCATTGGCAACTAAAATGCAATCAGTATTCGCTTTGCACTTGGCTAACGAACGTTTGGTTTTGAACAGGAAACATGGTAATTTCACACAACTAAATTAATCCGAATTATAACATGCAAACAAAGGAAGTATATATCATTTCGGCGGTTCGTACGCCTATTGGCAGCTTTGGTGGTGCTTTATCTAGTCTTTCAGCTACTGATCTTGGTGCAGCCGCTATCAAAGGCGCTGTAGAGAGAGCCGGCATAGACAAAGAGCAGGTACAAGAGGTTATTATGGGTAACGTTTTATCTGCCAACGTAGGCCAGGCACCTGCACGCCAGGCTGCTGTTAAGGCTGGCCTTGGCTACAACGTAGAGTGTACTACTGTAAACAAAGTATGTGCCTCTGGTACAAAAGCGATTATGTTTGCGGCACAGGCTATTATGCTAGGCCATAAAGATGTAATTGTGGCAGGTGGCATGGAAAGCATGAGCAACGTGCCTTACTACCTTGAAAAGGCACGCTGGGGCGCCAAAATGGGCCATGGCCAGATGACGGATGGTTTGATCAGAGATGGTTTGTGGGATGTTTACAACGACTTCCATATGGGTAACGCTGCTGAGAACACTGCCCGCGAAATGCAGATCACGCGCGAAATGCAGGACGAGTATGCCATCAGTTCTTATAAAAAATCTGCTGCAGCCGCTGAAGCCGGTTTAATGAAAGATGAAATCGTTCCGGTTGAAATTCCGCAGCGTGGCAAAGACCCGCTTGTGGTAACCGAAGACGAAGAGTATAAAAAAGTGAGCTTTGATAAGATACCCGGCCTGCGCCCTGTATTCGACAAGGCCGGTACTGTAACTGCTGCCAACGCCTCTACTCTTAATGATGGTGCCGCTGCTGTGTTACTGATGAGCAAAGAAAAGGCAGAAGAACTTGGGGTGAAGCCGATAGCGAAAATCCGTGGCTTTGCTGATGCTGAGCAGGATCCGATCTGGTTCACGACTACTCCATCTTTGGCTATACCTAAAGCGCTTAAAAATGCAGGCGTAACACCTGAGGAAGTAGATTTCTACGAGATCAACGAAGCATTCTCCGTAGTATCTATTGCAAACAACCAAAAGCTTGGTTTAGAAGGTGGTAACGTAAACGTGTTTGGTGGTGCTGTATCGCTGGGCCACCCGCTTGGAGCATCAGGAGCCCGTATTGTAACCACACTTTGCAACGTGCTGGATAAAAAAGGCGGAAAGATTGGTGTAACCGGTATATGCAACGGCGGCGGCGGCGCTTCTGCCCTTGTAATCGAGAAAGTATAACTTGCCGTAAGGCATACATTTTGCAGGAAGCCTTACGTTATGCGTAGGGCTTCTTTTTTTGTACCTATGCCTGCACATTAAACTGTTTTCCATAGTTTTGGTGTTCATCTATACGAAAGCATATATGTTGTTACAAACTGAATTAGCTAACTTCTGGGAATGGGCAGGAATGACACCCGACAACTACTCCGAAAACAGAGGACTAGGAGAATGGGAGGCTGCGTATCCTAATTGGGATGAAATTTATTTAGCAGTTGATGAAGTTATTGAGCTTCTCAACAAAGAGTTTAACCACGACCTGGCACAGTTGCTGGTTTATGCGCTGGCGATAGATAATGAATCTGGAACGGTTCTTCAGAGAGTCGCTGACAAACTGGAGTCTAAGCTCAGATTTGTAAAAAAGGCAATCAACTCAGATCAGCCTCAGGCCAGGTGGCAGGTTGCGGAATTACTTGGCAACATCCAAGTGGAAGATCAGGAGAAGTTGCTTGTGAACCTTATAAATCGTGACAAGGACAAATATGTGAGGAGAAGGGCTTTGCTGAGTTTGGCTAAAGTTAACCATCAAAAGGCTGCAGCGTTTGCAAAAACCTTTTTAAAAGACCCGGACCCGTTTCTAAGATTAGTGTCAAAACAGATAATAAACCAGAAAGTATAAACCGCCACTTTCTAATTTAAACCATCATTATTATGTATAGATTTCTTTCCTTAATCGTAGCGCTTTGCTTTGCCCAAAATATGGCAAGTGCACAAACGAAAGTGATCACTTACCACCCACAGGACCAGAGCGCAGTAAAGGAAGTATACCAGATGCTTCTGCCTGACTCGACCATAGTAGGCTACTACAACCGCTACTACATGGGCGGAGAAAAAGAGGCTTTAGTAAAGTTTGTAGAGGGCAAAAAAGATAGCGTTTACACAGAATACTACCCCAATGGGCAAGTTAAGCTGCAAGTAAACTACGTGAAAGGTATAATGCAGGGACCTTTCAAAGCTTATCATCCTAGTGGTAAACTGCTGCAAGAGGGCAGTTATGAAAACGACCAACAGACAGGCATTTTTAAAACCTACAATCCTGATGGCACTACAAAGAAGGAGACCGAGTTTGTAAAAGGTTTTCCGGAGGGAATGGTGCGCGAGTTTTATGCAGACGGTACTTTAAGATCTGAAATTTCTTATAAAGACAGCAAGCAGAACGGTCCGGCCAAAACCTATTTCCCTAATGGCAAACCAGAAACAGAAGCCAGCTACAATAACGGCATGATTGAAGGCTCTTACCGAACTTATTTCGATAATGGGCAGCTACAGACTGAGGTGATGAATGAGGCAGGCCAGAAGAACGGCAGCTTTAAAAGTTATTATCGTAATGGCCAACTAAGCACAGAAGGCAGTTTTCTGGCAGGCAAAATGCATGGTTCGTCAAAATCATACTACGAAAGTGGTAAGCTCCGTAGCAGCATTACCTATAAAAACGGAAACGTAAATGGCACAGGCCAATACTTTTACGAAGACGGTAAACTAAAAGAGGAGGTAATTGGCAGCAGCAATGGTGATGAATTAAAAACGATCACCTATTATCCATCTGGTAATTTGCAGGCCGAGGAGCAGATTAAAAACAAGAAGAAGCACGGCAACTGGAAGCGCTACTACGATGCTCCGAACAAACCTGTGCATATCACAGAATCATACAAAGAAGACAAACGTGTAGGCGATAAACTGGTTTATCACGAAAACGGACAGGTAAAGGAAAAGTATAAGTATGAGGATGGCAAAATTGTTGGCCTTAGCCACGAGTACTATCCATCGGGCAAATTAAAATCTGAGGCCAACCACAAAGACGGCCTTCGATTTGGCCCCTATAAGCAATATTTTGAAGACGGAAAGGTTGAGGTGTTGGGCCAGTTTAGAAACAACCGCGAAACCGGCACATGGAAGTACCACAACCCGGAAGGCAAAGTAATTAAAACAAGAGTTTACCGCAATGGCCAGGTACTAGAGGAGAAAGATAAATAAAGCTTATACTTTGTACAATTGAAGAAGCACTCAGAAATGGGTGCTTTTTTAGTTTACACCTATCTAAAGGCTGCGCTCAAAAGTACGGCGAATTTTAGTAGTAGGAAAAAAGCCAGTTGTATATTGTTCCTGAAAAAATAGAGCTGCATCATCCTGAAACTCTACTTTTAGTATGCTTTCTACTGTGTTTACCAGTTCCTTAACATTAATACTGCCGCTGCTGCCTTTATGCTCGTCTGCAAAAGTATAGCTGTAATCAAACCCAAGACTAACTGCAAGCCTTGCAAAGCAATCGTTAAAGTAATCGTATGCAAATACCTCAAGTATGCTAGCTTTCTGTGTTGCCCAGACCATGTTGCTTAATCCGCCTCCGTGTGAAGCAACGATAAAAGTGGCTTTGGAGAATGCGGCAATTTGCTCTATAAAAGTTAAATCTTCACAGTACAAAACCGTGAAGCCTAAGTTTTGCATTGCCTGCTCCACCTCCTCCTCGTTAGCTAACTGTCTTTTTTTAGCTTTTCTTCTGGAGATGTAAATGTAAGAACCAGTTAATGAACTGCTTGCCTGCCGCAGCAGTTCATCCGGGAACTGCTGTAAATACTGAATGGCTACCGGATGTATAAACCCTGCATCAGGTTCTTGTTGCAGCGAAAAGAATTTTGGTACAACTTTTACGCTATCTGCCACTATAACCCGCTTTAAGTAGCCTTGCTCACCAAACATAAACTTTAGCAAATCTTTACAGTAGGCGGGCGAATTATTGGATATCATTATTTTGGCAGAAGGCATAGCCTCAAGTGCCAGCAGGATGTTGGGTAGAGTCTCAAACAACCAATGATAATAGGGATGATTTGGACAACTAATCACATACTCTTCTTCGTCGAGTTGCTCACATTTCAGCAACGGCTCGTGCAAAATATTACCCCATCCGATAAGCCTATGTAAAGCCCCCAGACTTTCTGCCAGAAAATAAGAGTTGCCTATCCAGGCTAAACCAGAAAAAGGAGAAACGCTGACATTCTTTAGTAGATAGAGGTTTTTCTTGTCGAATGCTTTATACTTCCTAAAAGTAGGTGGAAAGGTACTAGGAAACGTATATCGTTCAATAGTAGGGTCAGCAATTGTGATAACTTCCTCTACATGCTTTCTGATAATGGGATTGAAAAGATGTTCCTCCACTGAGTTGACTACAGTTGCCGGAACATTTCCACTTAACCTTCCTAAAAGAAGCTGGTTCATTTTCTGCAAAAGAAGTACTTTATACTTGGAAAGATTAGCCCTAAAGTTCATCATTCAAAAAGCCCCTCCTTTTGCAGCTTCAATGTATTAAATAACTTTAAAATTAAAATATATAAAATTTTAACGATACTATATAGCTATAGGTTACTAAATATGTCATATTTAATATGACATAAAACTTTTCGAAGCCAAAGATTAGAACCAGATTTGACTTGCAAGTAGAAGGTGAGTTATTACTTTACAAGTTTGCTTTTGTAAGTAATATCTTCTGCTTAAATGAGGCTAAGTGCTGTAGTAAGGCATAAATGAAAAGTATAACAGCTGTCATTTCCAAAAACTCCTCTAGTGTATACATAACTCTGTTGTAGATGTGATTTAAACCGTAATGCTTATACAGATAGCCTTCTACAAACTCTAAACCCAGAGCGCCCATAACAAACATGGCTCCTGCTATAAAAAACAGATTACGTGCAACAGTGGGCAAGGAAAGTACCCATTTAAAGAAAAATGCTACTATAGCTATTAATGCGAAAGAATAAGGCACAACCCAAGACCAGTGCAGCAAGCCGTTAAGATCAGAAGTGAGCTGGGGCCGCACAAACTCTGCAATATGCTCATGAATCTGAACACTTTCATCTACAGCCATAAAAGCAAAAATAAACGAGAGCACCAGCCAATACCTTTTCCCGCTACCTGATTTCATACTTTTTTTGTGAACAAGGTAAATCAAGTATAGCAGTGCGGCTGCCGTTAACAGTAATACAGAAGAGAAAAAGGCAGGCACATTTTCCTCTCCATTAAAATCGAAATACCTGACGATAATGCGGGTTAAGCGAGAATCATAGTCAAAAACAGCTTCTAGTAAAACACCTGTGATGTGCAGGCACAATAGCAACAGCACAACTGCCATCAAACCTTTGGCTATACTTGTTGCAGAAAGTTTTAAAGTCTGGAAGCCATTTGTTGATGCTGTAGGATAAGTAGTAGTAGACGGTTGCTCCATTAGTAAAACATCTGGGTTAAAAACAAGTAATAATGACAGCGTACTATTAAAGTACAGCAACTGTTACAAACAATCTGTTAACAACAACTAACACTTAGATTATCATGTTTTACATGGCCAAGGGATTAATTAAGTGCAGCCGGAAAATTTCTCAACAAATTAACAGACCATTTTTTCCACAGAAAACCTACACATGCTGAATTACTTAAGTATTTATCCACTAAAACTGCCCATATTTTTGATTTTTATTTCCTAAATCTTCAAATTACCTTCGTAACCCTAAAAACGAGTACCATGACGCAGAACGAACTAAACACAGGCATCCGAACCGACTGGAGTCTGGAAGAGATAAAAGAAATTTACTACAAACCCGTACTTGAACTGATAGTTGAAGCTGCTAATGTGCATAAACAGTATCAGGCTACAGGAGAGGTTCAGGTGTGTACATTGCTTTCAGTTAAAACAGGCGGCTGCCCTGAAGATTGTTCCTATTGCCCACAAGCGGCGCGTTTCCATACAGGTGTTGATGTACATAAGCTATTGAGCCAAGAGCAGGTGCTTACAGCAGCGCAGCGTGCAAAAAATGGTGGCTCTACCCGTTTCTGCATGGGTGCTGCATGGCGCGAGGTGCGCGACAACCGCGACTTTGATAAGGTGCTGGACATGGTAAAAGGCGTAAACGAAATGGGCCTTGAAGTATGCTGCACGCTGGGTATGGTAAACGAGTACCAGGCTGAGAAGCTGAAAGAAGCCGGTTTGTACGCTTACAACCACAACCTGGATACTTCAGAAGAAAACTACAGCAACATCATCACGACTCGTACCTACGACGACCGCCTGGACACGATAAATAATGTGCGTAAGGCTGGTATATCTGTTTGCTCTGGTGGCATCATTGGCCTAGGCGAGACAGACGAAGACAGGATTAAAATGCTGCACACACTTTCTACTTTGGAGCAACACCCGGAGTCGGTTCCGGTAAATGCGCTTGTTCCGGTAAAAGGAACACCTTTGGAGAACCAGCCACTGGTATCGGTTTGGGAAATGGTACGCATGATTGCTACTGCACGTATCCTGATGCCACAAACGATGGTACGTTTATCAGCTGGCCGTGAGCGCATGAGCGTTACCGAGCAGTCGCTTTGCTTCCTGGCTGGTGCCAACTCCATCTTTACAGGCGAAAAGCTGCTTACCACGCCAAACCCTGACTTCGATCAGGACAAGGCGATGTTCGAACTGCTTGGCCTGAATCCAAGAAAATCTTTTAAAGAAGAAACTCAGCACGTTTGTTCTTAAGACATAAGAGTTCTTGGCATAAGACAAAAGACTTTATACTTTATAGTATTATCCTTAACTCCTTTGTCCTTTGTCACAAATTCCTTTGTCAAATAAACTACAGCAAAAACTGGCTGAGCGGGAGGCGCAGGGTAACTTGCGCCAACTAAGAACTACCTCTGGCCTGATAGACTTTTGCTCTAATGATTACCTCGGACTTGCTCGCTCTGAAGAGTTGCGGGCACTTATCCATAAGTACGAGGATAAGTTTAAACATCTGCCAATGGGGGCAACCGGCTCCCGCTTATTATCCGGCAATAATACTTTATTTGAGGAACTGGAAGCAACGATAGCGCAGTACCACCACAGCGAAGCAGCCTTGCTGTTTAACTCCGGATACGCGGCTAACGTCGGGCTTCTGTCTGCCTTGCCCCAGCGTGGCGATACCATATTTTACGATGAGGCCATTCACGCCTCTATCAAGGATGGTATGCGCCTTAGTTTTGCAAAAAGCTACAGCTTTAAGCACAACGACCTGGAGGACCTGAGGCGGAAGCTACAACATGCCACAGGCACAGCATTCGTGGTAGTAGAATCTGTTTACTCCATGGATGGCGACAAGGCCCCTTTAACGGATCTGGCGCAGCTGTGCCACGAGCAAAGTATAGCTTTAATAGTAGACGAAGCCCATGCTGTTGGCTTGTATGGCCCCAAAGGCGAAGGTTTAACGGTTGCGCTCGGCTTAGCGGACAAGGTGTTTGCACAGGTAATAACCTATGGCAAAGCAATGGGTAGCCATGGAGCAGCTGTGGTAGGATCAAAAGTGCTGCGCGACTACTTGGTAAACTTTAGTCGCGCCTTTATATACACAACAGGTTTACCGACTCATGCACTTATAACGCTGCAATGCGCTTATACATTGTTACCTGAGCTGGACAAAGAACGTCAGAAAGTAAAAAAGCTGTCAAAACACCTGTTGGAGCAACTGAATGAAGTAAAAGGCATTCGCTGTGCCCCGGAAGATAGTGTTATACTTTCTGTTTTCCTGGAGAACGGCGATGTGGCAAAACTGAAAAAGCTAGCCTTATACTTACAACAAAATGGTTTTGATGTACGCCCCGTACTCAGCCCCACTGTGCCGCAAGGCCAGGAGCGTTTACGAGTAATTGTGCACGCATATAATTTAGAAGAAGAAATTGAGGGCCTCGTGCAGGCCATAGCCAAAGGAACATGAAACGTTATTTTGTAACAGGCATAGGTACAGATGTAGGCAAGACAGTTGCAGCCGCCATACTTACCGAAGCCCTGCAAGCCGACTATTGGAAACCTGTGCAGGCAGGTGGCCTAGATTTTACAGACACAGACACTGTTATGAGTCTGGTGTCTAACCCTGTATCTGTATTTCACCCGGAAGCCTACCGCCTAAAGATGGCTGCCTCTCCACACCGTGCCGCCGCAGCAGAGGGTGTCGAAATTGACGTGCATGGGCTGAAACTACCAGAGACATCTAATAACCTGATTGTAGAAGGTGCAGGCGGTTTGATGGTGCCTTTAAACAAACGCTACCTCGTACTGGATCTTGTACAACAGCTCGGGCTGGAAGTGGTGCTGGTATCGCGCAACTATCTTGGAAGCATAAACCATACTTTACTCACAGCAGAAGTACTGCGTTACCGCAAGATACCGGTAGCTGGCATTATCTTCAACGGCGAAGAAATCCCAAGCTCAGAAGATTTCATCATCAAGTATACTGGTCTGCGCCGCCTGCCATCCATCCGCCAGGAAGCTGATTTTTGCAAGGATACTGTTGCTGAATATGCTGAGCAGTTTAAGGGATATTTATAACTTAGATTCAACAGAAAGCCTATTGCGTAAACTTTACTAGCCATTTTATACTTCAAGGGGCTTAATGTCATTTCGAGCTAAGCTAGAAATCAGGAATATTGCGGAATCGTGAATTGTTCTAGATATATCGCTTAGCTCGAAATGACATTTGTGTTTTTGAAGTTTCAAAATATCCATGACCAGAGAAGAGTTACTTGCCTTACTTTCTTCCACCATGAAGAAAACCAAAGTACAGGAGCTAAGCTATTTGGCAGGTGCTGATAAACTCTCTGTGCAAGAGCTACTGGATATTTGTTTCCTCAAAGAGCAGCCGGCTATTGCTTTTAGAGCAGCCTGGGTGTTGGAGCATATAGAAGAACATTACTCAGAGTGCTTTCTGCCTGTACTCACGATATTCCTGAAAAGGTTACCCGAACAAAAGAACCAAAGCTGTCAGCGCCACTTCACCAAAATTCTCATGCATATCAGCAGTCCTAAAGCAAGTACGGCATATAAAAGTGCGTTTACTGAGATTGCAGTTCGGGAGCAGGTGGTAGAGGTAGTTTTTGACTGGCTCATAAATCCGGCTACGCCTGTTGCTGTAAAAGTTAATTGCCTGGAGGTTCTCTTTAACCTATCTACAGATTTAAGTTGGATAAAAGAAGAGTTGCTGGCACAAACTGAATATTACCTGCGCGATGGTTCTCCTGCCATGCAAAGCAGAGGCCGAAAGATAGTACAGCTGCTACAAAAGCAGACTCGCCAAGTATAAAATCCTAAACTGCCAAACGATTCTCTACTTCAGAAAAGGTCTTCTGAAGTATATGCCTTACCTTTGCCTCAGAATTTACACTTTGAAAGTATAGCTGAACAAAAGTAGTATCAGTAAACTTTACTTAAAGTATAAATCTTGGCATCTTTTAATCTAATAGAATCCTAGTCATGGATCTGGCACAACGCGACCATAACGTAATCTGGCACCCTTACACGCAGATGAAAACTGCTCCCCTACCCATTCCCATTGTGCGTGGCGAAGGAGCCTTGTTATTCTCTGATGATGGTACTTCTTATATTGATGCTGTTTCATCGTGGTGGGTAAACTTGCACGGGCATGCACACCCATACATTGCGCAAAAGGTAGCAGAGCAGTTACAGACACTGGAGCATGTAATTTTTGCAGGCTTCACGCATCCGGCTGCTGTTGTGTTGGCAGAGCGTTTACTTCAAATATTACCTCAAAATCAGAAGCGTGCTTTTTACTCCGACAACGGGTCTACGGCCGTAGAGGTGGCAATAAAAATGGCGATCCAGTATTGGAACAACGTCGGCGAACCAAAGCGTAAAGTAGTAGCCTTCCGGGACAGCTACCACGGCGATACCTTTGGGGCTATGTCTATTAGCAGCCGCAGCGCCTTTACCGCTCCGTTCTGGTCATACTTGTTTGATGTAGCATTTGTAGATGTTCCGGTACCGGGCCAGGAAGAAGAAACTATAAAACAATTAGAAGCTGTAGCCCTAGCAGGAGACGTTGCAGCCTTTATTTATGAGCCTTTGGTATTGGGAACAGCCGGTATGGTAATGTATACCCCAGAGGTGTTAGACAGGCTGATGGGCATTTGCCAGAAGTACAACATCTTAACTATTGCCGACGAAGTTATGACTGGTTTTGGCCGCACAGGCCGCACCTTTGCCAGCCATTACCTGGAGCACCAACCTGATATGATGTGCTTTTCGAAAGGTTTAACTGGCGGCACTATGGCACTTGGCCTGACTACCTGCAGCAATCAAATTTACGAAGCCTTTCTGCACAACGATAAGAGCAAGACCTTTTTCCACGGCCACAGCTATACCGGTAACCCTGTTGCCTGTGCTGCAGGCTTGGCGAGCCTTGATTTATTATTACAGCAGGAAACCCAGCAAAGTATAAACCGCATTGCGCAGCAGCATGATCTTTTTGCAGAAAAGGCAAAGCAGCTGGAATTTGTGAAGGAGGTGCGCCAACAAGGCACTGTACTTGCCGTTGAGTTTGAGGCAGGTGGCACATCCTACTTCAGCAACCTACGTGATAAGCTTTATAACTTTGCGCTGGAGCGTGGCGTTATACTTCGGCCGTTGGGCAATATTATTTACATGATCCCCCCATACTGTATTACAAACGAGCAATTAGAGCAAGTGCACCAAACTATACTTGGCATGCACGAGCTGGTAGCAAAGGCGCAATAATTTATACTTTGGCAGAGGCAAAAAAACATATTGTTATCAGAGGCACAGGCGTCATCTCTCCGCTTGGCCATGATGTTGTTTCTGTAAATGAAGCTTATACTTCAGGCAAACCAGCCTTTACCACTATACTTCATAACGGTGAGCCTACACCTGTTGCCGCTTTACCCCTTCGTGCAGAAGAAGAACTACAGCAACTTGTAAAATCAAACCCTAACTACAGGCAACTCGACCGCTCTGTTTTAATGGCCATTTACGCCGCACGAAAGGCTGCCACAGCAGCTGGTTGGTTTAACGAAAATGCGTCCGCATCTAATGACTTGGCTGTATCTGACGACCTGGCTGTGAACATCGGCTCTTCCAGGGGTGCCACTGGTTTGTTCGAACAACACTATGATTCATATCAGCAAAGTATAAATGGCAGTATAGCACCTAGCGCCTCTCCTACTACCACACTCGGAAATTTATCCAGCTGGGTGGCGCAGGCAGTGAATGCAGGCGGAGCACACATAAGTCACTCCATGACCTGCAGCACCGCCCTGATAGCCATTGCAAACGGAGTAGCTTGGTTAAAATCAGGAATGGCTAAACGATTTTTGGCCGGAGGCACAGAGGCCCCACTTACCCCTTTCACCATTGCTCAAATGAAGGCTGTAGGCATTTATTCTAAACTTGCAGACAACCCTTACCCCTGCCAACCTTATAAAGGTGAACAAAATACGTTTGTTTTGGGCGAGGGAGCAGCCGTGTTTGCGCTAGAGCTTATCAGTGAGGAGGAGTTAACTACAGGAGATGTTATAGTAGAGGCTGTAGGTCTTGGCTTTGAGAAGATTGCAGGCAAAACAAGTATTTCGGCAGATGGTTTAAATTTTCAAAAAGCTATGCGTCACGCCTTATCCCAACTTCCTGAGCATGACCAGACTGTTGATGCCATCATCACCCACACCCCTGGCACCAAGGCCGGCGATAAAGCAGAACTCCAGGCTATTAAAGCAGTCTTTGGAAACTCATCTCAGGTTATTACAACTAATAAAGCACTGCTTGGACACACCCTCGGTGCCTCTGGTGCATTAAGTATGCAGTATGCTTCTTACCTCCTGTCAGTGGATCTCCCTGTGTTCAAACATTATTCATCCCACAATTCCCCTCCTTTTAAAAGTGACATATCTCGCATTATAGTTAATGCCGCTGGTTTTGGTGGAAATGCAGCCAGCATAATATTAAGATTACAAAAGTAACACCTATCTATTTGTTACAAAATCTATTACACCATCACCTTTCTCGTATTCACATTACCCCCTACTCACCTCGAACCCTTTTCACAAGGTAAATCTTATCAATTAAATCCTATTTTAAAAATTATTATCACTAGTTACTCAGCAGCAAACATATGGTTGTTCATTCATATGTATATGTTCTAATATTGAATTTCAAGCCTTGACCTAAGTTCAATTATATCAAAAACTAACATGGATCAGCATTAAAAAGCCATAAAAACGCGCCAATAAACCTGCCCTATAAACGACTTCCCCAATTTAAAACTCTAATCTTTAAACTCGTGAAGCCAATCATCAAAACACTTCTGCACGCTGCTGTAATCACTGACTTAAGTATTGATTTATTTAAAAGATACTTTTTAAAAATTGCTCTACTTTATGCAGCTTCTTTTGTTTTAGCTGCAGGCACAGCTTCTGCTCAGGCAATTTGTGAAGGTCAAGCTAAGAATCTAATGATAACAAATTATGAGGATGAAGTGCGGAATATACAATGGTTTATAAGTAACGATGGTGTAAGCTATACGCCAATTATAAATGCAAAAAGCCAAACCTATACTGTTCCTACTACAACCCCGGCAGGAACTTACTACTACAAAGCTGAATACGAGTCAGGTAATTGCGGTTGGTTCTGCAGATGGACTGACGAAGAACAATCCTTTACTGTAACTATTAACACTACTCCTGCTGCACCTACCACTACTGATAACGCTCGCTGTGGGAATGGCAGTGTTACACTTACCGCCTCCGGCGGCACAAACGGCAATTACCGCTGGTACACAACTGCTACAGGAGGAACTCCCATCTCAGGAGCTACAAATGCCACTTATACTACGCCCATCATTAGTAGTAACACCACCTATTATGTATCGATTAGAAACGCAAGTGGCTGTGAAAGCTCAAGAACACCAGTAACGGCTTACAGACATCCTGGCACCATCAGTGCAATGCCTAGCGCAACAGGCTCGCGCTGCGGTACTGGCCAGGTTATACTTACTGCCACAGGGGCTCCAGCAGGTGCAACCTACCGTTGGTATACTAATGCTTCAGGAGGAACACCAATAGCAACAGGCACTACTTATACTACCCCAAGCCTTGGTGATAATACTATTTATTATGTATCTATAGTCAGCATCAGCGGTTGCGGAGAAACTTCTAGAACAGCTGTAACAGCTACAGTAAACATGTTACCTGCATCACCTGCTGCCACAGGTGCGTCCCGTTCTGGAATCGGCAGTGTTACACTTACTGCCTCCGGCGGCACCAGCGGCAATTACCGCTGGTACACAACTGCTACAGGAGGAACTCCAATAACTAATACCTCTGGGGCAACTATAACAGGAAACACGTACTCACCAACCATCACAGCCACAACCACCTATTACGTAGCTACAAGAAACGCTACCACTGGCTGTGAAAGTCCCAGAACTCCTGTTACTGCAACTCTAAACCAAGTGCCAGGTAATGCTGCACCTGCGGCAACCGATGTTATCAACACTACTTTGATATCAAACACGGATGGTAGAAAAACGATTGATAAACTGAATGCTACAGACGCCAATGGAAGTATCTATCTTTATACTTTGGCAACCATTCCAGCTCCTGCACAGGGTGTTCTGCTTGTAAACAGCCAACCGGCAAGTATAGGACAAAGTATATACCTTTCAGATCAGCTCTCTTTTGACCCTGAGGTTTCCTTTTTTGGTACAGCTAAGTTTACTTATACTGCAACCGATAACCAAGGCGCTTTTAGCACCAACACGGCCACATATTACATTCCGATTAATGCGGCTCCTGTTGCAAGTGATGTAACTACACCGATAACTGTAAACGGAGAGCAGAATATTCGTCCTTTAAGTGCTTTAGATTTAGATGGCTTAGATGACATTGCAAACTTTACTATTCGCTCTTTGCCAGCTGATGGAACATTTACAATTGGGCCTGGGGGAGCAGCAGTAGTGGCCAATTCACCAATAAGCCCTTCACAAGCGAAAAACCTGTACTATACTCCGTCAGGCTGGGGCTGGTTTTTATCACAAACTTATACTTTTACCTATACCGTTACCGATGCAAAAGGAGTAATCTCAAACGTAGCAACCTATACACTTCCTATAAATGGCACTTTTGGTGCGCCTTCTATAACGCCTACTGCCGAGAACATATCAAACAACCCTTTATTGAATACCGCACCTATAACTGACATTAAGCCACTAAGCGCTACAGGAGGCACTATAAACTGGTACTACATTACTAGCTTACCAGAAGCCAGTTCAGGGACACTGTATTATGGAAACACACCTGTTATACTTACAAATGGAGAGTATGCAGTACCGACAAATGGAGCCGGCAACTTAAAGTTTGATCCTAATCCAGCTTATAGAGGAAACGCCACCTTTACTTACAAAGCCTCTAATACAGAGAATAATTTTTCTGCAGATGCTATTTATACTATACCGGTTCATACTTTGTCCAGAGTTGTAGATATCACTACAGCACTTGTCTTGAAATCCGCAGGATACACAGCCATAAGTGATTTAACAGCACCTGATCCTTCCATTATAGATAAATACCAAATTAGATCATTACCTACTTCCGGTACATTGTTTATAAACGGAACCCCAGTAACGAGCAGTAACCTTACAAAGCTATACTTAGCTAAAGATGGCAGCTATAATGGACTTACCTATACTCCTAATCCAGGCTTTGGCGGTGAAAAGGCGACTTTCAATTTCGTAGCATACAATAAAGACGGATATGCTTCTAATATTGGCACCTACACAATACCTGTCACCCACGCGCCTATTGCACAGAGTATAACCAACTCAGCTACACTTTCAACTGCGGCACCATTCACGGCTGTAAACTCTTTAGTAGCTACCGATCAGGACGGAATGATCTCAACATTCAGATTAACTCAGCTGCCTTCCAGCGGTTCTGTATATGTTAACAAAACCTTAGTAACAAGCACTACAACTTCTTTTGACTGGAGCCTAAGAGACAAACTTACTTTTGACCCTGTCGCGGGTAGTTTAGATGACGTGGTTTTTAGTTACCTAGTAACAGATAACAGTGGCGCAATTAGCAAGGAGGTTACTTTTACCATACCTATCAACGGTGAGCCAATAGCCCAGAACACCAAGCACTCTACAGCAATTTCCAGTTCTGCGCCAGCTACAGCTCTAGATGCCTTAAAGGGTAAAGATGCCGAAACTTCAGGTACCAACATTACGCATTTTCAGATTAAATCTTTGCCAACACCTGCCCAAGGTAAGCTATTTATTAATGGAGTTGCAGCAGTAATAAATCAGGATTACCCATGGAGCGACAGAATTAACCTAACCTTTGATCCTGAGGTCAGCAATGCTTCTAATGTTAAGTTCCGCTTCACGGTTAAAGATAACGAAGGGGCTTATGATGCAACACCTGCCACCTATACAATACCTATAATACAGGACAATGACTTTGACGGTGTTGCCGACAACATTGATTTGGACAATGACAACGACGGCATTACGGATGCAATAGAGGGTGATGGGGATCAGGATGGTGACGGAATACCTAACAAACTGGACTTAGATTCAGATGGTGATGGGGTCTGGGATGCTGTTGAAGCCAACGTAGGCAGAAGCCCGGCAGGTCTCGATCTTACTGTTGGATGGTATACTTCAGCAGTTGGTACAAACGGCCTCATTAATGCGCTTGAAACAACTTCAGACTCTGGCATCCTTGAAAAAGCACTACCAGATAGTGACAATGACACAGTACCAGACTATCTGGATGCAGACTCGGATAATGACGGAATTCTTGATAGAATTGAAGCTGTAGCAAGTAAAGTGAATAGTGGAGAGTCTATTAGAGACTTAAGTACCTTTGCTTTAAATGCTTCTTATACTTCCATGGCTACCACCTATTCTGAACCAATAGATACAGACGGTGATGGCACCCCGGACTACCTAGACTTTGATAGCGATAATGATGGGATGTCCGATACAGAAGAAGCCTATGACATTGATAATGATGGTCAATCTCTCCAGGACCTGCTTAAGCTGGCGGAACAATTTGGTATACGCAGCGGGAGTCGAACCATTTATCCTGTACCAAATTCTGATAATGTTACTCCAGATTGGCTGAAAGAAAGTAGTAGACTGATCCAGAGACTGAGATTCCAGACATTTGGTAATGAACATTATCTTGACTCAGACGGAGATGGGCTGGTTGATCTATTTGATACTGATAGCTTCGGCACGGATGAATCTTCAAACCTTAATAGTGCTTTCAGAAGAGATAATGTAGTAACTCCGCTGCCTATTACCCTTGTGAGTTTCTCTGCCACAGCTAATAAGCTTGGCGTGGAGCTTAACTGGAAAACGGCCTCAGAAATCAATAACGATAAGTTTATTATCGAGCGCAGCAGTGATGGTAAAACCTATACCACAATTGGCGAGGTAAAAGGAAATGGCAACAGCAACGTTGCGATAAACTATAGCTTTACAGATCTAAGCCTGCCTTATGGCACCAATTACTACCGCTTAAAGCAAATAGACTTTGGCGGTAAGTATGAATACAGCAAAGTGGTGGCTGTAACTGTAGAGAATTTAGCTGTTGTTGAAGCAAAGGCCTTTCCAAATCCTTTCAGGCAAAACACAACCCTTACCTTCACAGCATTGAAGCAAGAGAAAGCTTCTGTTATTGTATATGATGCACGTGGCAGCGTGGTAAAACAGCAAACATTAGAGCTTCAGCAAGGGGTAAACAACGTCAGTATATCCCTACCAACACCGCATAAAACCGCAGGCCTTTACATTATTGCAGTACGCGCAGAAACCTTTCAGGCAAGTATAAAAGTGCTACAAGAGAATCATTAAGCCTTTTGTTTCTGAAGAAGCTGTCTTTGAAAGCAGCTTCTTCAGAATTAACTCATTAAAATAAAGCAACTTATTTCCCAGTATCATAAATACCAGACTAGTTAATGTTGATTTTAGTGTTATCACAAAAATTAAACACATAGAAAAACCTTTGCTGCTATATGCTCTTTTGCGCGACATAACTGCATAAAACATTTTTTTTGCAAAAAAATTTCCCGCGGTAAAATTCAACAACACATCCTGGCTGCTTTCTCCCAAAGGTTCAAATCACAAACTAAATGTTATAACTTCCATTATACTTAACCAAGCAGAACAGCACCTTCTAAGAAAACTAATATCACTTTCTATTTTGAAGTATAAAATCACATAAAAGGTAACGACGACTCAACAGAAAAAAATAAAATTAGAATATTTACATTTAAGCTCTCCTGTATATTGAACAATATCAAGCTAAGACTTTCATTTACTATTTATTTCAAAAATTGAATATTAAATTTGCTTCATATATTCAAAGTTTAGTCCAGTAATTCTTGTAAAAACCTTGGCTAAACAAAACTTTTTAGCGACACTATTCCACTGTCAATCAAGGCTATGAAAACTGCTCTTAACTTTAAAATCTTGATTAGATATGTTCATAGTTTTAGTAGCTTCCTTCTTACTACTGTTAATTGTACCTGCGTTCACCTTAACTCCAGAGAGCATAACTAAAAGGCTTTACTTTAGCTCTTTATATTTGAACATTACCCCTCTTTGTTTATTACCCTCTTTTACTAAGGTAATGGCTAAGATGCTTCAAAACGCAGTCCAACAGCTTAGGCCAACCGCTATTGTAAATCAATCGAATATCATTCAAATCAACGATACAGTAGGCGGCAGAACTGGGATAAAACTTACTGCTGCAATAGTTCTGATTTTTGCGACAGTTCTAGTTTCAGCTTCTGCATTTGGTCAATCTCAATCAGTATGTGCAGGAGAAACAGTGACGCTCAACACTCCACAACTTTCAGAAATCCGCAATATTCAATGGCAGGTTGATAATGGAAACGGCTGGAGTAACATAAGCGGGGCAGATGAGACTACTTATACTTTTACAGCAAGCACTGGAGATAACGATAAGCGCTATAGAGCTAGATATGAATACTGTACAAGAACAAATGGTAGAGGAGACTGCAACAGGTGGGCAACTCAAACTTCTGCAATCTCAACTCTGACGGTTTACTCAAAACCAACTGCACCAACTGCTCAAGACAAGTCTCGTTGCGGCTCTGGTACTGTAGCATTAACGGCTAGCGGTGCACCTTCCAGCAGCAGCTACCGCTGGTATGCTAATGCATCAGGGGGCACGCCATTGTCTTCCAGTGCGACGTACTCGCCAAACGTTACCTCCACCACTACATACTTCGTTGTTACCAGAAACTCAAGCGGCTGCGAAAGCGACAGAACTCCCGTTAAGGTTACCATAGAAACCAATACGCCTCCTACTGCAACCGGTGATTTTGTATGCGGGTCTGGCACAGTGACACTAAGAGCCAGTGGTTCTACAGGCACCTATCAGTGGTATACTGGTTCTTCTGGCAATAACGCTATAAGTGGGGCAACTGGAGCGACTTACACTACTAATGTAACAAAAACTACTACATTTTATGTGGCTACTGTTAACTCTTGTGGCACAAGTGCCAGAACCCCTGTTACAGCAACAGCAAGTCCTGTTCCAAGTGCACCTATTGCCAATGATAACTTACGCACCGGATCGGGTTCTGTAACCTTAACAGCAGCCGGAGCCCCATCAGGCGGTAGCTACCGCTGGTATTCAGTAGCTACGGGTGGTACTGCTATAAGCGGAGCTAGTAACGCCAGTTACACCACACCGAGTATTAGCTCAACTACCATATATTATGTTGCAACTGTTAGTGCCCAAGGTTGCGAAAGCCCAAGAACTGCCGTAACAGCTACAATTATTCCACCTAATGGTCCTAATAACTATTGTGAGGGTGAATCCGTCGCGTTAAATGTACCTTCACCAGGATTTTTAGAAGAACAACAAAATATTCAATGGCAGGTAAGCACTAACAATGGAGTAAGCTGGAACAATATAAGCGGCGAAACGAATTCGACTTATTCTGTACTAGCCACCGCAACTAATAATGGTTATACTTACAGAGCAAGTTATGAAAGAAGAACTTTTAATTTATTCTCATGGAGCTGGAGTAGTTGGACTTCTACAACAACTTCTGAAACACAAGTAACAGTTAACCCTACTCCCGATATGCCAACTACAAACGGGGCTTACAGTTGCGGAGAAGGTATAGTTACATTAACAGCCAGCGGTTCAACGGGAAGTTACAGATGGTATAATAATGCGTCGGGTGGAATACCTATTGCCTCCGAAGCCAGCTTTACAACCGAAATTAGCACAAACACTACTTATTATGTAGCTGCCGTTAACGCAAGTGGCTGTGAGAGCCCAAGAAAGGCTGTAACTGCTACTACTGCTCCAATAGTTTTTGGTGCCTCACGTACAGGTGCGGGCTCAGTAACTTTAAGAGCTTATGGTGCCCCGGAAAGTGGCAGCTACCGCTGGTACACCACTGCCTCTGGAGGCACGGCCATTAGTGGCGCTACAGGCACAGATTACACAACCCCAAGTTTGAGTACCACTACCACCTATTATGTAAGCATTGTTAACACAGCAGGTTGTGAATCTGCAAGGGTACCTGTAACAGCAACTATAACTACAGCCTCCTATACTGGGAATCCTGAAACACATGTAATCTTATACCATGAAAACTTTGATGGATATAAGTTCAATGATGATTTAAACGGCCTTACTTCCGGCCATACATTGTTAGGGGCTATTTCGCTGGATGACTGGGACCTTAAACCGACAAACGGCGGCACTAAAAGCAACTCATCTCAGGCATCGGGAGGTAATTATCTTCGCACAGCCTATTCTCCGTTCGATCTTGCAGCATTAACAAATAAGATACTTTACACGGATAAACCAATATCGACCCAGGATTATGATGTGGTTGGGGTGATTTGGACACACATGCAAACCTATACCAGCAGCAGTAGCAACCGAGTTAAACTATACTACAGCGTAAACAACAGTACCTGGACAGAAGTAACCGGTTGGAACACAACAACAACATCCAGCTGGAGATTAGTAAATAACAGCAACTATATCGTACTGCCAAGCGAAGCAGGCAGAACCAGGAACCTGCGCCTTAGGTGGGAAGTGCCTAATTCTCCGGTAAGTCAATCATCATACTACGCTATAGATGATGTTACGGTGATCGGAATACCGACAGAAGGAGTCTCCAAGATTAATTGGGGCAGCCTTCCAAATGGCGATAATCCATTTACTGCCTCAGTTAACAATGCTGCAGCCTATACAGTTGATGGCGTTTATACCAAGTGGAGTATGACGTCAACCAACGGAGTTAACGTTACGAGCAGAACGATTTCGTCCACTCAGTACCAAAACACACCTGTGCTTGCTCTTGTACAGTCCGGGGCAAACGCTACTAACAGGTTTTCTAAAGTAACACTGGAAACCAGCAAGCCCGTGCAGGACCTTACCTTAACTTTATATGACGTAGACACACAGCAGGGACAGTTCCGGGATATGCTAACTTTTGAAGCGTATAACGGCGACACTCCTGTTCCGCTTTCAAAGTATAAAGTTATACATACATCAAAGCAGGAGTACAGTGGCAATCAGATTGTCGGAGTTGCAAACGTAGACGACACTCCAGCGTCTTCACCTGAGGCCAACACAACTGTGACATTTAGCGATGCAGTAGATCGCGTGGATATTATTTACCAGAATGCTGACCAGGCCCAGGGCAACCAAGGCATTGGCATCCACAATGTTATGTGGAGAAGAGACCTGTCCCCCTTTCCGGTTGAATTGGCTTACTTTAGAGCTGCCCTTAAAGACGACCAAGTCCATCTAACCTGGCAAACAGCATCCGAGAAAGACAACGAAAAGTTTATAGTAGAGCGCAGCCAGGACGGCAAAATCTTCACACCGATTGCCGAGGTAAAAGGCAGCAGCAACAGCAGCGTTAAACGCAACTATAGCTTCATAGATTTTACCCCCTACCCAGGAACCTCCTATTACCGACTGAAGCAGGTTGACTTTGGAGGTAAGTATGAATACAGTAAAGTGGCTTATGTTACAGTGGAGCATGCAGCTACAGCATCCATAAAAGCTTACCCGAATCCGTTTACTAGTGAGCTAAACGTTAATTTGATGTTGACAGAGGCAGGCAATGTAGCGCTGCAGCTTTATGATGCAAAAGGCCGGATAATCTATACAAAAAACACCGTACTAGATAAAGGATCTCAAGACATAACCCTCCCGCTGCAGCAACTTAGCAAAGGCATTTACATTTTAAGAGTTACCGGCTTAGGACTAAACCAATCGCTTAAAGTGATAAAAGCACAATAAAGCTGCTACCACTTTAAACCAGAAATGCCACCTATACAGGTGGCATTTTCTTTTAGGAAATATTTAGTGTTTCTACTGATATTCTGAACTCCCTGCACTATTTTTGCATTCTAACTTTTTATTTTTTAGACACCTAGATGAAAATCTTAAAATTCGGCGGAACCTCTGTTGGCTCTGCTGAGCGAATGAGGGCAGTTGCCTCGCTTATCCAAAGTGATGAGCCTAAGATTGTAGTGCTTTCGGCCATGTCGGGTACTACAAATGCATTGGTGCAGATAGCTGAAAAGCTGTACCAGAACAACAACCAGGAAGCTAAAGCGCTCATAGATGCGCTTCTTAATAAGTATAAACAGGTGGTAGAAGATTTCTACACCTCCGCAGATATAAAGAAAAAGGCCCACGAACTGATCAATAACCATTTTGAGTTTATCCGTTCGTTTACGCTGGATCTGTTTACCATACATGAAGAGCGTGCCGTACTGGCGCAGGGAGAGTTGTTGTCTACTGCTTTATTTCAGTTTTACCTGGAGGAACAGGGCATTTCGTCTGTACTTTTGCCGGCGCTTAACTTCATGAAGATAGATGAGAACGAGGAGCCGGATGCTGAGTATATCGCCAAAAACCTGCAAGTTGAGTTAGCAAAGTATCCGGACACGAACCTGTTTATTACACAAGGCTACATCTGCCGCAATGCTTTTGGAGAAATTGATAACCTGAAGCGTGGTGGCTCCGACTACTCTGCCTCTCTGATTGGTGCAGCTGCCGATGCTTCTGAGATCCAAATCTGGACTGATATTGACGGGATGCACAATAACGACCCGCGTATTGTGAAGAACACTTACCCGATTGCGGAGCTTTCATTTGACGAGGCTGCGGAGTTGGCATACTTTGGTGCCAAGATCCTGCACCCAAGCAGTGTGCTGCCGGCTAAACAAAAGAATATTCCGGTTAAACTGCTGAACACCATGGAGCCAGAGGCGAAAGGCACTATCATCACCTCTGAGAGCAAAGGCGGAAGCATAAAGGCTGTTGCTGCCAAGGATGATATCACTGCGATCAAGATCAAATCTGGCCGCATGTTGCTGGCTTATGGTTTCCTGAGAAGCGTGTTCGAAGTTTTTGAACGGTATAAGACACCTATCGACATGATCACTACTTCTGAGGTTGCCGTGTCGCTTACCATTGATAACGCTAAGTTCCTGAACAAAATTGTAACAGAACTGAAAGAGTTTGGCCAGGTAGAAGTTGACACAGACCAAAGTATAATTTGCGTGGTAGGTGATTTTATTGCCGAACGCAGTGGCTCCGGACTTAAGATATTTGAAGCACTAAAGGCAATTCCGCTGCGCATGATATCTTATGGTGGTAGCAAAAACAACATCAGCTTATTAATTAACACAAGCGACAAAGTAGAAGCGCTTACTAGACTAAACGATGGAATCTTTGAGAGAAACAACGGAGAGCAGGCTTAAGCAACAGCTTCAGGAGCTGCAGCAGCACCCTACTCCGCTATATGTATATAACCTGGACCTGCTTCGTGACACTTTACAGGCTACAAAGCAGGAAGCCGACAAGTATAATTACCATGTGCATTATGCCCTAAAAGCTAATGCCAACACGCCCATACTTAACGAGATGCGTGCATTTGGCTTCGGCGCCGACTGTGTAAGCGGTAACGAAGTAAAGGCAGCTATTGAGAATGGCTTTGCCCCGGAGCATGTGGTTTTTGCCGGTGTTGGTAAATCTGACGAGGAAATAAACTATGCCCTGGATCAGGATATTTTCTGCTTTAACTGCGAAAGCAGCCACGAACTGGAGGTACTAAACGAACTGGCTGCTGCTAAAAACAAAACAGCTCACATTGCGCTGCGCATCAACCCAAATGTAAATGCCAACACGCACAAGTATATTACTACCGGCCTGGAGGAGAACAAATTTGGTATTAACGCCTGGGAGCTGGAAAGCGTACTGGACTTGCTAAAGCAGCTAGGTAACATTAAGCTGATTGGTATCCACTTCCATATTGGCTCTCAGATAACCGACCTGTCTGCTTTCAGGAACCTGTGTACACGTGTAAATGAGTTTCAGGAATGGTTTGAGGCACGTAATATTACACTAGAGCATGTTAATGTAGGTGGTGGCCTTGGCGTGGATTATTACAACCCTGAGCAGAACCCAATCGCTGACTTTGAGGCATACTTTGGTTTGTTTAACCAGTTCCTGGAAGTAAGGCCGGGGCAGCAGGTACACTTCGAGTTGGGACGAGCAATGGTGGCACAGTGCGGCACCCTAATCTCAAGAGTGCTCTATATTAAAAATGGCATTACAACTAACTTTGCCATATTGGATGCTGGTATGACAGAGCTAATCCGCCCTGCGCTATACCAGTCTTACCACAAAATAGAGAACCTGAGCAGCGAAAAGGCAGAAGTACGTTACGACGTTGTGGGACCAATCTGCGAGTCGTCGGATTGCTTTGGGAAAGCCGTAATGCTACCTGAAACAAGTCGCGGTGATTTGATTGCCATACATACGGCTGGTGCTTACGGGGAGGTAATGGCATCTGGCTATAACTTACGCACGAAAGCAAAGGCTTTATACTTGTAAATTCGATAGGCTCCCATTTCTAGCATTCTAAGAAATCTGTAGTATCGCACAATCACGAAGTTCTAAGATTTCTCCCGAAGGTCGAAATAACAAATGAGTAAAATAAAAAGCCCGCACCTACCTTTGTAGATGCGGGCTTTTTATTTTACAGACTTAAACTAACGAACAAACGCTGCTCTGTTTGCTCCGTTAAGGCCACGATTTAGACCTGGGTGTGCAGGCGCCACCGACACTACAAAGTCAGGCTCAGCATGGGCAATGCCATCCTGTTCTTTTAAGTGATTAGCCAGCTCCAGCGCATTACCATTTGAGTTTTTATCTACCCTTACCACATACACTTCATTACCTAAACTAGCAACCAGATTTGCCTTGTAATCCTGCAGCATGCGTTGCAGCGTAGCTTCGCCTCCTGCTCGCACTGTAACCATTGCCTCGTTGCTTAACCCTAATAGATTTTTGCCTTGAATAAAGTATGGCGCCGCATACGCTACCATCGGGTCGTTAGCTAATATGTTTATAGCCTGTTCTGTTTGTTTACAGTTTAAGCCACTTACTAATTCCACTGTATAAAGCATGGCAGAGTTTGTACTTGTTTGGTTGCCCATATTTTTAATGAAGACATACTTTGCTGCTATACTTTTCTGCTCCTCATAAGAACTTCCTTCAGCAAAAGAAATAATCATTTGCTTAGTGTAAACAGACCCAAGGTCGGCTCTACCGTTCTCGTAAAAGTAGCTATAGGATGCACATGCCCCACCCTTCACAGGATTTAAAAGCTTGGGGTCAAAACGTACGTTTCTTACAGGAGAACCATCTTCTTGCCTACAGGAGGCTGCGATTAAGAGAAGTGTTAAAGTATATAACAGGAGGGGTATAAATTTTATCTTCATTGCCGTACAAATTAAAGGTCACTATTTACTTAGATGTACGTGAAGATTTAATGAACAGCTACAATTTATACTATCATTTTTTAACTTCTACAGCCCTTCCTTCTTAATTTAATCCATTTTATTAACATAAGTATATCTTTTAATACTAAAATTACCATTACTAGCGTTTTACTAAGATAAGTGCAACTCTGCTCAGGCTGTAACCTGCTCATGCTGAATGGCTTTCTGCACAAAAGCATTCAAAGATACACCGCTGGGCAAAGTAGCTACAAAACCGTCGCAGCCCTCCAGGTATGCCTGGTGCTGCATTAATTCGCTTCTTTTAATCTTTCCAACCAACTGTACTTTGTTCAGGCTTACACCAAACGAGACTACCTCCTGCCACCTGAGGTTCGGAATACACTTTTCCCCATCTAGCCTGAGGTAGATTTGTATCGTATCATCAGCCAACTGCGTTTTTACAGGCTTCAGCTTTGGATAAGTATACTTATACCCTTTAAGTGCGGCAGTAACATCTGCCCAAACTGCCGAGCCTGTTGGATGGCTGCCTGCTCCTCTGCCCTTCAAAAACTGGCTACCGGCATACTTTGCCTCAAGCACAACTCCATTAAACTCATGCTGCACATAGTATAGCTCATTGTCCGGCCACACAAAAGTTGGCAGCACCTGCACCTCTAGTTGCTGCACTACGTTATACTTTGCCGAGGCCACCAGCTTTATGCGTGCACCTAACTTATGTGCCAAATCAATATCTTCTGCTGTAATACCAGCAATACCAAAGCGCAGCACCTCTTTCACATCCACCAATACACCAAAAGCATGGGCAGCAATTATGCATATCTTATGCAGGGCGTCATGTCCGGCTACATCAAGCGTTGGGTCGGCTTCAGCAAAGCCAAGTTCCTGCGCCTGCCGTAGTGCCTCCTCGTAACTGCAGCCCTCTGTGTCGAGCTTGGTAAGTATATAGTTCGATGATCCGTTCAGGATACCGCTTACCTCCTGCATCGGTTCATCTGCGTAGTAAGCTTCCAGGGTTCTAAGTATGGGAATACTTCCGCATACGGCTGCTTCGTACAACAACCTGCTGCCATACTTTTGCTGCAGGGCAATTAGCTCTGGCAGGTTTTCGGCTACTGCTTTTTTGTTTGCTGATACTACCGTTTTGCCGGCTTCCAGCGCCTGCCGGATCAGTACAAGCGCCTCTTCCGGGTTACTGATCAGCTCCGTAAGTATAACCAGCGACTCATCCTGCAGCAACTCCTGTGCATCGAAGGTAAAAGCTGAAGCCGGTAATTTGCGTTCTTTATTTTTATCGCGCACGCAGATTCTGGCAACCTCCAGTTGCTGGTTGTCCTGCAGCACATCGTATAGGCCCTGCCCCACGCAGCCAAAGCCAAGTATACCAATCTTGTTAGTAGGCATGATTTTCATAGTTTAAAGTTGGAACAGAATCGTTTTCATAAAAAAGGGTGATGGCCTGTGACAGCTGGTCACACTCCACCAGGAAGCCATCGTGCCCATAGTTGGATCTGATAAGGTGAAAAGAAGAACCCGGCACCTGCTCGTGCAGCCATTGCTGTTCCTGCACCGGGAAAAGTATATCGGTATCCACCCCAACAAACAAAGCTTTGGCTTTTAATCGCTGCAGCGCTTTCTCCACACCTCCCCTGTCGCGGCCAATATTGTGCGAGTCCATGGCTTTGGAGAGCTGCCAGTAAGTATAGGCGTTAAAGCGATTGGCCAGCTTCTCGCCCTGGTACACCTGGTAAGTTGCCGCCCTGAAATTGTCGGTGATACTGTTGCCGGGCTCCTGCTGTGTTTGCTCGTAAGTAGTATAATGCCTGTACGAAAGCATGGCGATGGCCCGTGCCGTTTTCAACCCTTCCTGGCCTGCTGTTTCACTATAACTTGACCAGCTTGGATCCTGGCGGATGGCCATGCGCTGGCTTTCGTTAAAGGCAATCCCCCACGGCGAGTGGCGCGCATTAGAGGCAACATGTATTAATCTTTTAAAAATATCTGGCTGCAATAAAGCCCACTCCAATGCCTGCTGTCCACCCAACGATCCTCCCAGCAACGTATGCACCTGCTCCAACCCCAGCTCCTGACGAAGTAAGTCAAAAGCCGTTACAATATCGCGATTGGTTAGCTGCGGAAAATCGTGGAAGTATGGCTTTAGGGTCTTGGGGTTTACAGAAAGCGGACCAGTAGATCCATAGCACCCACCCAGCGTATTGGCACAAACTATAAACCAATCGGTAGGGTCGTATACTTTGCCGGGACCAAACAACTCGCCCCACCAGTCGGTGAAGTCGGAGCTGCCGGTAAGGGCGTGGCACACCCATACTACGTTGTTTTGCTGGCTGTTTAACTGGCCATAGGTAGTGTAAGCCAACTGGAAACCGGGAAGCGTTGCCCCCGATTCCAGCCTGAATTGCTTTTGGTAATGATATGTGTGGTGCTCTGGCATGTGTTACTTAGTTTAAAACTGGTTCGGGCTCCGCTATGCTTATTTGCGCAAAAGCCTGTTCAAAATCTGCTTTGATGTCTTCGATGTGTTCGATACCTGCCGATACACGCAGCAAGGTTGGCTCTACCCCTGCTCGTAACTGCTCTGTATCGCTAAGCTGTTGGTGTGTAGTAGAGGCCGGATGGATTATCAGCGTTTTGGCATCGCCTACGTTAGCCAAATGACTTACCAATTGCAGGCCATCCACAAATTTTTCAGCTTGCTTTTTGTCACCCTTCAATTTAAAGGACAGCACACCACCAAAGCCGCGTTTCAGGTATTTCTTCGCTAATGTATGGTACTTGCTGCTCTCCAGCCCCGGATAATTCACGCTTTCTACCAGCTCGTGCTGCTCCAGCCACTTCGCTAGTTCCAGTGCATTCTGCACCGTTCTGTCCACGCGCAGCGATAGTGTTTCCAGCCCTTGCAGCAACAGGAACGAGTTAAATGGGCTAAGTGCCGGACCGAAATCGCGCAAGCCTTCTACCCTGGCACGAATGGCAAAGGCAATGTTACCAAACGGACCATCTGCTCCGAAAACTTCCCAAAAATTAAGGCCGTGGTAACCTTCTGCCGGTTCCGAAAACTGTGGGAACTTACCATTGCCCCAGTTAAAGTTCCCACCGTCTACAATCACGCCGCCTATGCTGGTGCCGTGTCCGCCAATCCATTTTGTAGCCGACTCTACCACTATGTTTGCTCCATGCTCCAATGGTCTGAACAGGTATCCTCCTGCGCCAAATGTATTGTCTACGATCAGCGGAATATCATACTTGCTGGCAAGTGCGGCAATGGCCTCAAAATCGGGAATGTTAAAGCGCGGGTTACCTATGGTTTCTACATAAATCGCTTTTGTGTTTTGGTCTATTAGCTTTTCGTAGCTCGCCACTTCTTCGTTCTCCGCAAATCGTGCATCAATACCCAGGCGCCTGAACGACACCTTGAATTGATTATAGGTACCACCATACAAGTAGCTGGTAGCTACAAAATTGTCGCCGGCCTGCAGGATGTTGTTTAAGGCAATAAACTGGGCCGCCTGCCCCGATGCTACCGCAACCGCAGCCACACCACCCTCTAAAGCAGCTACGCGCTTCTCAAAGACATCGGTGGTTGGGTTCATGATGCGGGTGTAAATGTTGCCAAACTCTTTCAGGGCAAACAGGTTGGCACCGTGCTCTGCGTTTTTAAAAGTGTAAGAAGTTGTTTGGTAGATAGGGACAGCACGCGACTGAGTAGTTGGGTCTATTTCCTGGCCGGCATGCAGCTGCAATGTTTCGAAGTGCAATGGTTTTGTTGACATGATAGAGTTGAGTTAAAGTTTCTGGATGAAAAATTGAAAAGTATAGAGGCTGGCATAACTGCAGGTATACAATGCAGCGCAAAGCAGACACAGATCTGCAGCAAAGCCAACAAGAATATTAAGAGAGGTTTAGGCTAGCAACAACAGCAAGCCATCATGCGCATGGGATTACGCATAGTAAAAGTATACTGCAGATAAGAGATACATGCAGTTAATATAACCAGCAAAAAAGCAGGCTGTGGTAACGCTAAAAATTGTGCTGTGTGATGGATTCCCTTGTTCATAAACCTTATCAATTTATATGCATCCGGCTGTTTTCCGGAATCAGGAATTAGCACCTTCTCCTCCCTGGTTAGGTTGCTAGCGCTTCACAGAGCCTGTCTCTCCACGCTTCTTTATAAATCAATTTCCGGGTAAGGGATAATTGACTTGATGATGCAAGTATACGGCAGCTTTTTCTAAATAGCCAAAATTTATTTTCAGTTTTTTCCTGCTGCTGCTATCCGGTAAAAGTATAAACAGCAAAAAATTTATACTTTATACGTTGCAACTGATTGCACATTAAGCGCCACTTCATAAAATACCTGAAATTTATACTTTTGCGGCACCTGTTATACTTTTAAACAAGCAGCCCTCCTAGTTGTTCAGAGTATAAAAAGTAGCGTTAAATTAACTAAATTGCGCCACTACCTACCACTATGAGAATTCTTCTAACCGGAGCCAATGGCTATATAGGCAAGCGCCTGCTACCGCTTTTAGTAGCGCAGGAGCACGATGTAATTTGCATGGTGCGCGATCCCAGGCGTTTTGACTTACCAGCCACGCTCAAAGAAAAAGTACAAGTTGTAAAAGGCGACTTGCTCCATCAGAACTCTCTAAAAAATTTACCGACTGATATTGATGCAGCTTATTATTTAGTGCACTCGATGGGTGGTTCGGGCCACGATTTCTCAGATCTTGAAGCTACATCTGCCCAAAACTTTGTTACTTATTTAAACATTACAACTGCCCGGCAACTGGTATACTTAAGTGGTATTGCCAACGTCAGCAACTTATCCAGGCACCTTTCTTCCCGTCTGCACGTCGAAACTATACTGGCTCAGGCAAAAGCTAAACTTACGGTATTGCGGGCTGCAATTATAATAGGCTCTGGCAGCGCCTCCTTCGAGATTCTCCGAGATCTGGTAGAAAAACTACCCGTAATGATTACTCCGAAATGGCTAAACTCCAGGTGCCAGCCTATTGCCATACGTGATGTAATGTTTTACCTGACACAGGTGCTAGGCAATGAAAGATGCTATGGTAAAAGCTTTGAAATCGGAGGACCCGATGTACTTACTTACAAAGAAATGATCCTGCGTTTTGCCAGGCTGCGCGGCCTGAAGCGTTACCTGATCTCGGTGCCGGTGCTTACTCCTCGCCTGTCTTCTTACTGGCTATACTTTGTAACCAGCACCAGCTTTAGCCTTGCCAAAAGTTTAGTAGATAGCCTGCGAAACGATGTAGTGGTTAAAGATCATAGTATAGAAAACATACTGCCGCACCAGTGCCTGCCTTATGAAGAAGCAATTGGCCTAGCCTTTACTAAAATTGAGCAGAACATGGTAGTATCGAGTTGGAAAGATGCATTGGTAAGTGGAAACATGTACCTAAACTATATGGACTTTGTACAGGTACCGGAATTTGGCGTGCTCACAGACAAACAGCGTCGAAAGTTTGAGAGGCCTATAGAAGAAGTATTGCAGAATATATGGCAGATTGGTGGCGAGCGAGGTTGGTATAAAACAGACTTTTTGTGGCGAATACGCGGGCTAATAGATAAAATGGTAGGTGGCGTAGGACTGAGGCGCGGCAGGCGCAGCCAAACTGAGTTGAAAGCAGGCGACACCATTGATTTTTGGCGTGTACTCGTTGCCGATAAAGAACAGAAACGCCTGCTACTATATGCCGAGATGAAACTACCTGGAGAAGCTTGGCTACAGTTTAAAATAAGCGAAGAGCCAGACGGCAATTACCTGGAGCAGTTAGCAGCCTACCGCCCTGACGGCTTGTTGGGCCGCATGTACTGGTACGCTGTGCTGCCTTTTCACTTTATCATCTTTGAAGGCATGATAGAGAATATTATAACCTATAGAAACTGAACCTGTACTATATTAAACAAAACTAATTTTCAACTAAAAATACAACTTATAGGTGCTTTAGTGTAAAACTTAATACATATCTCTAAGTATACTCCAATATAAAAAATGAACTATATTTTAGCACCCATCACTCTTGATAAAAGCTGTTGTCACAATTTTTTTCTTGCCCTATAAAATATAATTAACTTTGCCCGACTACTACACAACACATCTAATGGAGGCTATTAAAGAAACTGATTTCTCATTTGCCGGCCAAACCGGATTTTACAGGGGCAAAGTACGTGACGTATATTATTTCGATGATAAGATCGCAGTTGTTGCTACAGACCGCATTTCTGCCTTTGATGTAGTACTGCCGCGTGCCATCCCATACAAAGGCCAGGTGCTTAACCAAATAGCCAGCCTAAACCTTAAAGCAACCGAAGATATTGTTCCGAACTGGGTAATTGTCTCACCAGACCCTAACATAACTATCGGCTATAATTGCCAGCCTTTTAAAGTAGAAATGGTTATTCGTGGTTATCTGGCAGGGCATGCATGGCGCGAGTACAAAGCAGGCAAAAGGAGCGTATGCGGTGTAGCACTGCCCGAGGGCCTTCGCGAAAACGACAAGCTTCCACAGCCTATTATCACTCCCACCACCAAAGCCGACGCTGGCCATGATGAGGACATATCAAGAGAAGAAATTTTAGCCAAAGGCATTGTTTCTGAGGAAGATTACACTAAATTAGAGCGCTATACGCAGGCACTTTTTGCGCGCGGTACAGAACTGGCAGCGCAGCAGGGCCTTATTTTGGTGGATACAAAGTATGAGTTTGGTAAGTATAACGGTCAGGTTTATTTGATCGATGAAATACATACACCAGACTCTTCTCGTTACTTTTACAGCGAAGGCTACGCCGAGAGGCAGGCCAGACTGGAACCACAGCGCCAGCTATCGAAAGAGTTTGTGCGCCAGTGGTTAATTGAGAATGGTTTTCAGGGGAAAGAAGGCCAGCAAATACCCGAAATGACAGACAATGTAGTGCATGGGATTTCTGAGCGTTACATTGAGCTATACGAGGTATTTACAGGCAAACCCTTTGTAAAACAAGACTATAGTAACGCTCTGGAAAGAATAAAAGAGCAGTTGACGGAAAACATTTTTAACACCAAAGATTACAATTTTTAAAGTAGATTTGGTACATTTGCTTTTAAATCCTTATAGGTAGATCTATGAAGTACACGATTGATAAGAAAGAAAACTACACAACCATCACGATAGATGAGAAGAAACTAGACACTTCCATCGCACCCGATTTAAAATCAGAGTTCGTGAAGTTGAATGCCGAGGGGATCACCAATCTGATTCTTGACTTAAATAACGTAAAATACACAGACTCTTCAGGATTAAGCTCTATCCTGATCGCAAACCGTCTTTGCAACTCATCAAATGGCTTACTTATCCTGACAGGATTACAGGACCACGTGATGAAGCTGATCACGATTTCTAAACTTGAGTCTGTTTTAAACATCCTGCCAACCGTAGAAGAGGCAATTGACCGTGTTTTCTTACACGAGATCGAGCAGGACTTAACTAACAAAGAAGACTAATTAAAAACCGCCTGTGGTGGATTTCGAACTCAAAATTCTTGGTAGTTCGTCGGCAACACCATCGGCAAACAGACATCATACCGCCCAGGTTCTATCCATTGGCAATCAGCACCACCTGATTGATTGCGGGGAAGGTACACAAATGCAGCTGATGCTTTACAAAATAAAGCATCAGCGCATTTCAAACATCTACATCAGCCACCTGCACGGCGACCATTACTTTGGTTTGGCAGGTTTGATATCTACCATGCACTTACAGGGCCGCCACGCACCCTTGCATCTTTTTGGCCCTCCTGGTTTATCCGAAATCTTAAGTTTACAATTAAAGTACTCCGGCACCAACCTAAACTATCCGCTTGTTTTTCACGAGCTGGATACCACCTGCCATAAAAAGATTTTTGAGGATAAGCAGCTAACGGTGCATAGTATACCAATGGAGCACCGCGTGCCTTGCTGTGGTTTCCTGTTCCGTGAAAAACTGAAGCCACGTCCTCTGCTTAAAGATAAGCTCCCGCCAAATCTTACCCCACCTCAATTAGTAAGGCTAAAGTGGGCCGAAGACATAAAAGATGAACAGGGCAATGTGCTGGTAAGCTATTCAGATGTAACCGGCGAACCGAAACGCAGCCGCAGCTACGCCTACTGTGCCGACAGCCGCTACAAACCTGATATCATTCCGATTGTGCAGCACGTAGACCTGCTGTATCACGAAGCCACTTTTCTGGATGATCTCCGCGACAGGGCAGCTTATACTTTTCATAGCACGGCTTCGCAGGCTGCTGAGATAGCAGTACAGGCAAAGGCAAAAAAACTACTTTTGGGTCACTTTTCAGTACGATACAAAGATCTTAACCCCCTTCTAGAAGAGGCTAAACAAATATTCTCAAATGCCGATTTGGCTGTAGAAGGCAGCACATTTATAGTAGAAGAGTAGTTACCGTTACTGCTGTTATTTTAATTCCTGGTGCTCAATTTTCTTACAGCTCTTTTCCAAAGTTAAACCCGCTGCCATTCAATAAAATATTGGAGTAACTAGCAAACTTAGCTTTCCTCAAAATCATACTTGCTTTGCATGTTAAAATAGTTTGAACTTGCCATAAATATCAATAAGCTCTAACTATGAAAATAACATTAAAATTAGAAGACATTGCGAAGTTTATACTTGCCTATACTTTAAGTGTCTATCTTGGTTATAGCTGGTGGCTGTTTCTAGCTTTACTGCTGACCCCAGACCTTAGTATGATCGGTTACCTCTTCGGAACAAAGGCAGGTGCCTTGCTATACAATATTTTTCACCACCAAGGGGTAGCCATAATAGTTGGGTTAGCTGGCTTATACTTTGGAGTAAATTGGCTGCAGTTGGCTGGGCTGGTGCTTTACGGCCACAGCGCCATGGACAGAGCGTTGGGCTATGGTTTAAAGTATAACGACAGCTTTAAACATACACACTTAGGCTGGATAGGAAACAAGCAAACGGTATAACTGTTATATTTAACTTCGCTAATATTAAGTACGTTAGCGACGGCATCTGATTTACCAACATATTACATGGCGCAACAAACTTCTGATTCAGAGAAAAAACGTACATTCCTGTTCCTGGTGCTCAGCGGCATCTTTATTTCCAATGCCTTGCTGGCAGAATTAATTGGGGTAAAAATATTTTCAGGAGAGGCGCTGTTTGGCTTACCTGGTGCGCAGTTACCGCTTTTGGGAGGCAATAAGCTGGACTTTAACCTGACTGCCGGTGTCATGATATGGCCTGTAGTGTTTATAACTACTGATATTATAAATGAGTATTTCGGCAAGCAAGGCGTAAAGAAGGTGAGTATACTCACGGTTGGGCTCATACTTTACGCGTTCCTGGTTATCTTTTTGGTTACTGGCCTACCTCCTGCCCCCTTTTGGCTAGAGCTTAACAACACCGACGCGCAGGGAAACCCTTTTAACATAGACTTTGCCTACAACATGATTTACCGCCAAGGGTTAGGTATTATTATAGGCTCTCTGGCGGCATTTTTAGTGTCTCAGTTCCTGGATGCTACTGTTTTCCACTGGCTGCGAAAGTATACCGGCAGCAAAAAGATCTGGCTCCGTGCCACAGGTTCTACTTTAGTATCTCAGTTGATTGATAGCTTTGTGGTTTTGTTCATCGCTTTTTTTGTGTTCGGCAACTGGACCATGGAGCTGGTTTTATCCGTTGCTACTATCAACTACATTTATAAATTTTTAGTAGCCATTATTCTTACTCCTGTACTATATGTGGCGCACTATTTTATAGATGGATACCTTGGTGATAATCAAGCAGAAGCATTAATAAAGGCCTCTGCAGCAGAAAGTGAATCATAAATTAATCAGAAAAATATTTGCAAATCTGAATCTGTATAAGTTACCTTTGCAGCCTTGCAAAAAAGATTAATGCCAGCTCATTTAGCACATACACAAATTTTTATTACGGGTTACGTTCTCCACGACTTGTAAGAGTACCCCTTTCTAAAATTTAGGGCTACTACAGCCCAACTATTTCCATTTTTTGTTTTAGTATTTTTTTGGAGGGACAATTGTGTTCAGAGGAAGCATTATGGTTTTTCTCGGGGCCTGCAGCTTCGGGATTCTTTCGACTTTTGTAAAACTAGCATATAAAGAAGGCTTTACCTTGGGTGACGTGACTGGCACTCAGGTATTTTTTGGGTTGATTTTTCTTTGGGTGATAGTGTTGTTGCGTCAGCTGCTCGGCAGCAAAAGCAGCAACACGTCGTTCAGGGAAAAGCTGAAGCTGGTGGCTATGGGCACCAGCACCGGCCTGGTAAGCATCTTCTACTACAAATGCGTACAAACAGTACCTGCCTCTATTGCCATACTTTTACTTATGCAGTTTACCTGGATGAGCTTGGCCTTAGATGCCATAACAATGCGTAAACTGCCTAAGCTATCGCAGGTTGGCATGGTTATACTTGTGCTATTAGGTACAGGCCTTGCTGGCAGGTTATTCTCCGACCAGCTTCCAACTTTCGACTTGGCCGGTATTGGCTATGGTTTACTGGCAGCGTTCTGCTATACTATTTTCCTGGCTATAAACGGCAAAGTAGGCAACAGCCTGCACCCTACTACCAAAAGCGCGTTAATGCTTACAGGGGCAACTATACTGGTATTTAGCATTTTCCCGCCGGTGTTCCTAGTAAATGGAGCCTTAGCTAACGGGCTACTTAAATGGGGAGTGCTGTTATCTGTGTTCGGAACGGTGCTGCCGCCTGTACTTTTCTCTTATGGCATACCTAAAATAGGGCTTGGCTTAAGTGCTATACTTAGCGCAGCAGAGTTGCCGGTGGCAGTGCTTATGTCGTGGGTGGTGCTGCAGGAGGATGTTTGGCCGGTGCAGTGGCTAGGGGTTATACTTATATTGGTAGCCATACTTATTGCCAACTGGAAAACCATCTTTAAAAAGAATAAACAGGCTACCGCCTTTGCTGTAGCCAATTAAACAATACCTTAATTTAACTACTGATCTATTTTAATTTGCTACTGCCTATGATGTTTTAAAAGTTTTTTATAATTTGAATTGGTTGATTTAAGATGGTTAGGTTCAGCGAAGCGCTGTTCGCTAACCATTGTTTTTTATACCCCTACCTCACCGCATATTCTACCATCATCAGTATACTTTTAAAAACTGTGCTGTTGCAGCACAATAATAACCGCAGCCAACTTGTTAAAAGTATAAGCTTGTTTGTAATAACAATTACAGGCAGTGCCCTTTAATATTACATTTACTTTTACCATTTACGCTATGAAGCAGCCACTAGCCCTTTTAATGGCATCAGCGCTTAGCCTTTATACTTACCAAGGGCAATCTCATACATTAACAGCAAACCCAGCAGAGGCGAGTATCAACATTGCAAACGCTACTGCTGCCTATACCGGCACTTATAAAGGTACAGTTCCCTGCGCCGACTGCCAGGGCATTACCATGGAGCTAAAGCTGCAGGAAAACAGCAGATCAAAGAGCAAAACATTTATACTAAAGCAGCAGTACCTTGGCAAGCCAGCTAACAATAATACCTATGTTGTAACCGGCAAATGGTTTATGGCCACGGGCAACAAGCAAAATCCTAAAGCCAAAGTATTGCAACTTATACCCGACGGCAAAGAAGACCTGATGTACTTTGAGTTATTGAAGGACGGAAGTGTTAAGCTGCTCGACAACCGCCAGAACCAGATCAAGTCGAAGCACAATTATACTTTAAAAAAGCAGCGCACTTAAACCAGCCAGCAAAATCCAGTTGATGTTTCTATTAAAGGGCTTTTTAAACTAAATTGCGTGCCGAACTTAAGTACTACTTATACATGGCACGTTATCTAACCGGAATTCAGGCTACTGGCAGGCCCCACTTGGGCAATTTGTTAGGGGCTATCATTCCAGCTGTTGAGTTATCCAGATCCTCTGAGCAAGAGTCGTTATACTTTATTGCTGACCTGCACTCGCTAACTACCATCCGTGATGCGGAGTTGCTGCGCAGCAATACCTATGCTGTGGCAGCTGCGTGGCTTGCCTTTGGTTTTGACACTGATAAACACATTTTTTATCGTCAGTCGGACGTGCCTTTTGTAACAGAACTTACCTGGTACCTGAGCTGCTTCACGCCGTTCCCGATGCTGGCTAATGCGCACTCTTTTAAAGATAAATCTGCTCGCAGAGGCTTGGCTGATGTTAATGCAGGTTTGTTCACCTATCCGGTGCTGATGGCTGCTGACATCTTAATGTATGATGCCAACTTTGTACCTGTAGGCAAAGACCAAATACAGCACCTGGAGATTACCCGCGACATTGCCAGCTCGTTTAACCACATCTACGGCGATACGTTTGTACTGCCGGAAGCTAGAATAGATGAGTCGGTGATGACGATACCAGGTATCAACGGTGAGAAAATGAGCAAGTCGTACGGCAACATAATCGATATTTTTGAGGCAGACAAGCCGCTGCGCAAAACCATCATGAGCATTGTTACCGACAGCAAAGGCCTGGAAGAGCCAAAAGATCCGGATAGCGATACGGTATACAAATTGTTCAGCCTGTTGGCATCTCCTGATGAGGTAGCCACCATGCGCGACAATTACCTAGCAGGCGGCTACGGTTACGGCCACGCGAAGCAGGCCCTATACGAGCTTATCCTTAAAAAGTACGCCCAGGAGCGTGAGCTGTTTAACCATTATATGAACAACCTCGACGAGGTGGACAAGAAACTAATGGAAGGAGCCGAAAAAGCAAAAGCCATTGCAGGTCCGGTGCTGGAGCGCGTGAGAAAGAAACTAGGTTTTTAATTACTTAACTACATCAATTGGAAGCGCCTGCTATACTTTACAGCAGGCGCTTTTTATTTGTCCTGTAGCCAAAGTATAACTCATAAAAAAGCACTTGTACTGCGCAAACTGCAGTGGCAAGTGCATCTCAAAAGTATAAAGTATAGGTACTGCTATACGTTCTCCAGTATAACCAGGTCGGCGGAGGCACGGTTAAGAGCAATCGGAATGTTGTTGATCACAGCGGTACGGATAAGTGTCTGGATGTCGTGCTCGTGGCCGTGTGGCGTTTCGGCATCTATAAAAAAGATTACTTTGTGCACCTCTCCCTGCAGTATCTTAGCAGCGAGTATAATGTCACCACCGCTTGGTCCGTGTCCGAATGGCTTCACGTCTAGGTCCAGCATATCGTTTATTAACCTGGAGGTATTGGAAGTCCCAATCAGGTTGTGATCTCGCAATAGATTAAGGTTTACTTTAGCCCAATTTAGCAGGTCTGTTTTCCGGCTGTTGTGGGCAATTAATGCAATGGTTTTTTTCATGTTATTTATTTAAAACGCCTCTACTGTAGAGACTTGTGCTAAAGGTAACAGAATAAGATTAAAATCCAGGTTTGTTTACAATTTGATGATTTCCCAAATCTTGACGCCATGCTTAGTAGTCATTTGTTCCATAGCAGTAGCCGATCACTTTCATAACAAATTCATCTACCATACATTGGATGTAAGCATTAAGTGACACAGAAAAGGCAAGGGCTCAGGAGCAGAATTTATTTGATGTTTAAAGTTGCCTAAAACTACTCATGAGATAAAAAGATTCGGGAGAACTGCACAAAAAAGCGCACCTGTCTTTGCTGCATTCGCAAAGACAGGTGCGCTAAATATAAGTATGGCTACCTAATAACAGGTAACCATCAAACATCAAAATTAGACAAGCTTATTCTGCCGTCCAGAGCACACGCTCCTGGTCAGCCAGTACAAGCAGTACACGAGGTGGGTTTGCTACCAATACAAGGCGCATTTCCACACCCGGAAAAGAGTCCGACTCCACCCAAACGCCTTCAGTTTCATCTCCCTCTTCCAGCTCTTTCCCATCCAGCGAGCTGGCCAGGTAAGCAGTTGGCAACAGAATATCAGCATCAGACTTTATTTTAGCATGCACATCTTCAAGCACATCCTCCAGCATGTCACCGAACTCATCGTTAAAGTCGTCCTCCAGGTCGTGCAGTTCCTCTTCAATATCGTCGTAGCGTGCATCATTGTAATCCAAAGAGTTTAGCTCCTGCTTTTTCTCCAGAATAGCAACAATAGCGCTGTTAAGGGCATTAGCGTTCATAGCATCATGTTTTTTTACAAAGTTGACAACATGCCACAGCAATTGCAAGTAATCCTAATGATAATTTACCTTACTCCCGCTATGGTTGTGATAAAACATTAAAAGCTGTATTTTTACGTTATACTTTAGTAAACCTTTACGAAAAGACTATGACTACAGAAACAAAGACTGCAGAAACAGTTATAAAAGATATATTGCCACTTAACGGCACCGATCATATTGAGTTTTATGTAGGCAATGCTAAGCAAGCCGCTCACTTTTACCAGACTGCTTTTGGTTTTAAGCTAGCAGCCTATGCAGGGCCTGAAACAGGTATGCGTGATCGCGCCTCTTATGTGCTGCAGCAAGAGAAAATAAGGTTAGTGCTTACCACTGCCATTTACCCGGACTCTGATATTGCCCAACATGTGCACCAGCACGGCGACGGCGTAAAAGTACTTGCTCTTTGGGTGGATGATGCCGAAGAAGCTTTCAGAGGCACTATTGCGCGTGGCGCAAAACCAGCCATGGAGCCTAAAACACTTACGGATGAGCACGGTGAGGTAAAAATAGCCTCCATCCATACCTACGGCGAAACCATCCATACTTTTGTGGAGCGCAAGAACTATAACGGTGTTTTTATGCCGGGCTATGTAGCACGTACTTCGGAGTTGCAGGTAGAGCCTGTTGGCCTGAAGTATGTAGACCACTGCGTAGGTAACGTAGAATTGGGCCGCATGAACGAATGGGTAGAGTTCTACGAAAAAGTAATGGGCTTCAGCCTGCTGCTTACTTTCGATGACAAAGACATCAGCACAGAGTATACTGCTCTTATGTCTAAAGTAGTATCAAACGGTAACGGCTACATTAAATTCCCGATAAACGAACCTGCCGAGGGTAAGAAGAAGTCTCAGATTGACGAATACCTCGAGTTTTATAGAGGAGCAGGTGTGCAGCACATTGCTGTTGCTACCAATGATATCCTGCATACTGTGGCTGAGCTTCGCCGCCGTGGCGTAGAGTTTCTGCGTGTGCCGGATACTTACTACGAAGATTTGATCCAGCGCATCGGCCACATCGACGAAGACATGGCTGACCTTCGTAAACTGAACATCTTGGTAGACCGCGACGATGAAGGCTACCTGCTGCAGATCTTCACGAAACCAGTAGAGGACAGACCAACCGTATTTTACGAGATCATCCAGCGCAAAGGAGCCAAGTCTTTTGGTAAAGGTAACTTTAAGGCGCTGTTCGAGGCCATTGAGCGTGAGCAGGCCCTGCGCGGTAACCTTTAAACCGTAATCAAAGTATAGAAGCCCGTGAATATTCGGGTTCTATACTTTTAGAATATACCCAAAATCACACCAGACCTTTCGGAAGTGTACATTGCACAGAAAAAGCTGGTGTGATTTTTTGTGTGTTTGCCTCTTCCGGAAAACATACCCCTCCCCTGCTAGGCAGGGAATAATAACGATAAAACAAGTTCCTATATATTACACTACCTAAAGCGTAATGTACAGGCACAGTAATGATTTATACTTTAGAAGATACGACCAACAACGACTATGATAGACCAAAGCATACGTCATAAAATCGACAGCTGGCTTGCCGGCAACTACGACGAAGCCACTAAAAGTGAAATTAACGGCCTGCTGGAGCGCGACGAGCACGAGGCCCTTTCTGATGCATTTTATAAAGACTTGGAGTTTGGCACCGGCGGCCTGCGCGGTATTATGGGTGCAGGCAGCAACCGCATGAACCGCTATACTTTAGGTATGGCTACCCAAGGCCTTTGCAATTACCTTAAGCAGAACTTCCCGAACGAGCAGATTAAAGTAGCTATTGCCCACGACTGCCGCAACAACTCCGATGTATTTGCCCGTATTGCAGCCGAAATCTTCTCTGCTAACGGCATTAAAGTATACTTGTTTGAGGAGCTTCGCCCTACGCCGGAACTGTCGTTTGCGATCCGCCATTTGGGTTGTCAGAGTGGTGTAGTGGTAACAGCATCGCATAACCCAAGAGAGTATAACGGCTATAAAGTATACTGGAACGATGGTGCTCAGGTAACCGCTCCACACGACAAGAACATCATAGCTGAGGTTAACAGAATCACGAGTATAAACGATGTTAAGTTTGAGCCGAACCCGGAAAACATTCAGTTGATTGGCAAGGAACTGGACGAAGCTTATATGGGGAAGGTGCTTAGCCTTTCTGTTTCGAAAGATGCCATTCAGCGTCAGCACGACCTTAAGATCGTTTACTCTTCTATACATGGCACAGGTATAACATTGGTACCGGAAGTACTGAAGCGCTTTGGCTTTACCAATGTGCATGTAGTAGAAGAGCAGGCTACTCCGGATGGCAACTTCCCTACTGTGGTATATCCAAACCCAGAGGAAAAAGAAGCTATGACGCTGTCGCTGAAAAAAGCTGCCGAAATTGATGCTGACATTGTGTTTGCCACCGACCCTGACTCTGACCGTGTAGGCATTGCCGTAAAAGATTTGAAAGGCGAATTTGTATTGCTAAACGGTAACCAGACGGGTGCACTGCTGATAAACTACCTACTGGATGCGTGGCAGAAAGCCGGCAAACTAACAGGAAGAGAGTTCATTGTAAAAACCATTGTTACCACCGATCTTATAAAAGATATTGCCGAAAGCTACGGCGTAAAACACTACGAAACCCTAACTGGCTTTAAATACATAGCTGAGAAGATTCGTGAATTGGAAGGTAAAGAAGTATACATTGGCGGCGGCGAGGAAAGTTACGGCTATATGATCGGTGACTTTGTACGCGACAAAGATGGCATCTCTGCCTGCGCTTTGATTGCTGAAATGGCAGCTGTGGCTAAAGACAACGGCCTGAGCCTGTTCGAGCAGATGATCGAGATGTACGAAAAGTATAACTTCTACAAAGAAGAGCTGGTATCGTTTACCAAAAAAGGACAGCGCGGCGCAGAAGAGATACAGCAGATGATGGCCGACATGCGCAGCAACCCACCGCAAAGTATAGCTGGTTCTAACGTAGTAGAGGTAAGCGACTATAAACTAAGCGCACGTAAAAATCTGTTAACTGGCGAAGAAAGCCAGCTGGGCCTGGAAAGCTCCAACGTACTGCAATACTTAACCGAAGATGGCAGCAAAATATCAGCTCGTCCGTCCGGTACAGAGCCAAAAATCAAGTTCTACATCAGTGTAAACGAGCCGCTGCACAGCAAAGAAGAGTTCGATAATGTAGAGCAAAAACTGAACAACAAAATTGAACAGATTCTGATAGATCTGAAGCTGAAGTAATTGCACTTAAGATTACCTAAAAGGCTGAACTACAGCAAGGAAAACTGCTATAGTTCAGCCTTTTAATTTATTACTTTTCCAACACCGACTACTCTCTTAAACATCTCCTGTTTCTAAATCTAATACAATTATTTAAGCTCTTATCAGTACATATCTCTATAATTAAAACCTAAAATATAGGTATATCTACAGCATTTTTTACAAATAGACTCATTCTTTTAAAACATAGAACTGTGCAAAGAATGTTAATTAAATATTTGGTATATATATAACATTACCCGTATCACTAAGTATACAAGTTAGCATTGTACTAGAAGGGCAATGATTGTTGAACAGTGTACTATATAAAACATGTTTCATATTAATAGATTATATACAAGAGCCCATAGAAAAATAAACCGGATTTTTGAACGATATATACCTTATAATAAATCTTATAAACCTAAAGGGCACTATAACACGCTATCAGAATACGTTAGCGCTACAGGCGCGGAATGTAAAGAAATTTACCCGCCTGAGGAGTCTGCCTTAAAGGTACAGGACGAACTGATAAATACATCTCAAAAGTATCATCCTGTACCTAAAACTGGCATACAGCCTGCTGCTTATGTTACAGCAGTAAAAAGCGGAAGAATCTATACGGATACTATCAATTTTGCGGCTGTTATCTCTGAAGACAATAAAGTTATAGGTGACATATCGTTACACATCGGCAGCACAAATCCGGCTGACAACGGTATTTTTAACCAAAGTTACTTTAACACTCCAATGGGCCTGAAGGGAAACGCGTTTCATACCCTGATTGGCGGAAGCGGCGAGAACAATTACTTTCATTGGATGATTGATTCGCTGCCCCGTTTGCATTTACTGGAAAAAGCGGGATGGCTGGATAAGATTGACTGGTTTATAGTACCAAAACATAACCTCCCGTACCAAAAGGATACCCTGCGCCTGCTAAATATCAGCCAAACCAAAATTGTAGAGGGGCATGAGATACAGCACATACAAGCAGAGAATTTATTTGCCACTACCTTTGTGCGCAATATAGAACATATACCGCTCTGGGCCTGCCAGTTTCTGCGGAAGAAATTCTTACCTGTTGCCCAAAGAATTATTCACTCACCTAAGCGCATTTTTATCAGTCGCCACGACAGCAGATCCCGGAATGTTAAGAATGAGCAACAAGTTATGGAGATGTTGGGCAAGTATGGCTTTAAGAAGGTTGTACTAAGCGATTTAACCTTCGCAGAGCAAGTTGGCCTTTTTGAGCATGCCGAAACTATAATTGCCCCACACGGGGCCGGCTTAACGAACCTCGTATTCTGCAAAAAAGGAGCAAATATTATAGAGCTCTTTGCAAAAGAATACACGCCGGTGCTTTATGCTGATCTGGCAAGCAAAGTAAGTTTAAATTACAATTACCTTTCAAGTTCATCTCATCCGATAGCCCGAGATCTAAGATCTGCAATGAATAAGGATATACAGGTACCGATTATAGAATTAGAGAAACTTGTAAAAGAGGTACTTACCGCAGAAGAACACGTCAGTCACGAGGCTGTATAAGAAAGTATACCTGCTAAAAATAGAAAAGCCGCTGGTTTTTTAAAACACAGCGGCTAATCTTCCTTTGGCTATATTTTTAAGCTTCTTGTTCGAGTTACACTTCCACAAAACAACTTTAGCTTCTTTTTATTGCCTTTACATTTAAATTTTATGCTCTAGAATGGTGGCTCCTCATCAAAATTTGAGGTCGGGAATCCACCTCCATCATTCATACGACTGCCTAAACGTATCGACCCGGGTGCCTCTGCATCAAAGGTGCTGTTAGGAAGGGCATTGAAGCCAGCGTCACCACCAAAGTCAGTATCTAGGTTTGTAAACTTAGTAAACTTACCGATAAACTTCAACTGCACGTTTTCAAGTGAACCGTTACGGTGCTTGGCTATAATCACCTCTCCTACGCCGGCAGTTGGGTTACCCATTTCATCTTCTGTTATACCATAGTACTCAGGGCGGTACAAGAAGCAAACCATGTCGGCATCCTGCTCAATGGAACCGGATTCACGAAGGTCGGATAACTGCGGTCGTTTGTCGCCACCACGGGTCTCTACGGCACGGCTTAGCTGCGAGAGCGCAATTACCGGCACATTAAGTTCCTTTGCCAGCATTTTTAGGGCACGGGAGATGGATGCAATTTCCTGTTCACGGTTACCGCCACCTTTGCCTTCAGCGTTTCCGCTCATCAGCTGCAGGTAGTCAATAATGATCATCTGGATATCGTACTGCGCTTTCAGACGGCGGCACTTGGTACGCAACTCACGAATAGAAAGACCCGGTGTATCATCAATATAGATTGGTGCTTCTGTAAGTTTCGCAATTTTATGGTTTAGCTGTGCCCACTCATACTCTTCCAGGCTACCCTTCTTGATCTTCTCAGACTCCAGCTCTGCCTCCGACGAGATCAAACGATTCACCAGCTGCAGAGACGACATCTCTAGTGAGAAAATAGCCACACCTTTGCCAAAGTCAACGGCTGCGTTTCGCATCACTGAAAGTACGAAAGCTGTTTTACCCATCGCCGGACGTGCAGCAAGTATAACAAGGTCAGATTTCTGCCAGCCGGATGTTACTCTGTCCAGGGCAACCAAACCGGTTGGAACCCCTGTAAGGCCATCGGCCTGCTTGCGTTTCTCTTCCAGTTCTTTAATTGCCATGTGCATCAAAGAGCGCATGTCGTCGAAGTTTTTACGGATGTTTGATTCCGATACTTCGTAGAGTTTGGCCTCTGTTTTATCGAGCAGCTCAAAAACGTCGGTGGTATCTTCAAAAGCACTGGAAAGCACCTCAGAAGAAATAGAAATCAAATCGCGCTTTATGGAGTTTTCTGTAATGATACGTGCGTGGTACTCGATGTTAGCCGCGGAGTTTACACGTGTGGTAAGTTGCGTTACATAGTATGCGCCACCTGCCAGTTCCAGTTCGCCGTTCTCACGCAGTTCGTGAGTCACCGTCAGGATATCGATCGGCTCCGACTTATCGAACAGAGCAAGTATAGCTTTAAAAATTCGCTGGTGCGCCTCTTTGTAAAAACTTTGCGGGCGTAAAATATCAATTACGTTGGTAAGGGCGTCCTTCTCCAACATCAGAGCACCTAGAACGGCCTCCTCCAAATCAAGTGCCTGCGGTGGCTTTTTGCCTAGTTCCGATACAACAGGGGCTTTTTTCTGCCACCCATTGCGGTTGCCCGCAGGCCGCACATTCATTTTCATCTCCTCCATAAGCACAAATTTAACAGTTACGCCCTTAAAGCAATCTTTATAACCGTGTTAATAATCCACAAGATATCCACAAAGTATCAACATATTAGTGTATAGCTATTTTATTTTAGTTGAGGAATTCTAACTTTGCCTGATTGAGACTAAACAGTTTGGCTTATGGAGAAGGATTTTAAGCACATACACCTGATTGCCGTTGGCGGCAGCATTATGCATAACCTGGCGCTGGCCCTGCACGACAAAGGCTTAAAGGTAACAGGCTCTGACGATGAGATTTATGAACCCGCCAAAAGCCGACTGGCTGCTGCAGGTATACTTCCGGAGCAGGAAGGCTGGTTTCCAGAAAAACTGGATACAAAACCTGATGCCGTTATACTTGGTATGCACGCCCGCCCCAATAACCCGGAGCTAAAGCGTGCGCAGGAGCTAAACGTTCCTATTTTCTCTTTCCCGGAGTTTATCCACGAGCAAAGCAAAGATAAGCAGCGCATTGTAATAGGTGGCAGTCATGGCAAAACGTCCATCACCTCCATCATCATGCACGTGCTACAACACTTGGGCCGTAAGTTCGACTATGCCGTGGGTGCGCAACTAGAAGGTTTTGACCGCATGGTTAAACTCACAGACGATGCTCCGATCATTATTATCGAAGGCGATGAGTATTTGTCTGACCCAATAAAGCGCGTACCTAAGTTCCACCTGTACCACCACCATATTGCGGTCATCAGTGGCATCAGCTGGGACCATATCAACGTGTTCCCGGACCCGGATATGTACCGCGACCAGTTTCGTATTTTCGCTGAACTAACCCCTAAAGCTGGTACACTCATCTACAATAAGGATGATGAGCAGGTGCAGTTGGTGGCCGTTCCGCGTAACCCTGCTGATATTGCCTACATAGGCTATGGCGTGCACGAGCACAGTATCCGCAATGGCAAAACCATACTTCATACAAAGAAAGAAGGCGACGTAGAGATACAACTGTTTGGAGAACATAACCTGCGTAATATTAACGCTGCCAAAGAAGTGTGCAAAAAGATTGGTGTAAAGGCACACGATTTCTACGAAGCTTTAAAAACCTTTAAGGGCGCTGCCAAGCGACTGGAGAAACTAGGCGAGAACAGTCACACTGTTATTTACCGCGATTTTGCGCATGCTCCTTCTAAAGTAAAAGCAACTACGGAGGCTGTAAAAGATCAGTTCCCGCAACGCCAGCTGGTGGCGGCAGTGGAGCTTCACACTTTTAGTAGCCTGAACAAGAACTTTTTACCGCAGTATGCCGGCGCTTTAGACAAAGCCGATGAGGCTATTGTGTTCTTCAGCCCAAAGACGCTGGAGCACAAGCGCATGGAAATGATCTCGGAAGAGGAATTGAAAGCTGCTTTTAAGAACCAAAGTATAAAAGTGTTTACCGATTCAGCTGCTTTACAACAGCACCTGACCAGCCGCAACTGGCAAAATGCTAACCTGCTGCTTATGAGCTCAGGCACTTATAACAACATGGACCTGGGAGCTTTAAAACAAGCTATACTTTAAACTTTATACTTTTAAGCAGCTATGAAACTGAACTTGAAACGCCCTATGGTTTTCTTCGACCTGGAAACCACCGGCACCGACATTTGTAACGACCGTATTGTAGAGATAAGCGTGCTTAAGATAATGCCAGACGGTGAAGAAATATTAAAAACCAAACGCATTAACCCCACAATTCCCATTCCGCTGGAGTCGAGTTTGATACACAAAATATACGATGAAGATGTAAAAGACTGCCCTACTTTTAAGCAGGTAGCCAAGAATTTTGACGACTTTCTAAAAGGCTGCGACTTGAGCGGGTATAACCTGTTGCGCTTCGATATTCCGCTGCTGGCTGAGGAGTTTTTGCGTTGCGGCATAGACTTCGATATTGATAACAGAAATGTAGTAGACGTTTGCCGTGTGTTCCACCAGATGGAGCAGCGCACACTTTCTGCTGCTTACAAGTTTTACTGCGATAAATCTCTTGAAAACGCACACAGTGCAGAGGCCGACACCGTGGCGACTTACCACATCCTGATGGCCCAGCTTGATCGTTACCAGAACACACCTATAGAGATTGCAGAGGGCGTAGAGGAGTTTCCGGTTCAGAACGACATGGAGGCTTTGCACAAGTTCACTACCCAAAAAACTGCCGACCTTTCGGGCAGGATAGTTTATAATAATGCCGGCCAAGAGGTGTTTAACTTTGGCAAGCATAAAAATGTGCCCGTTGAGGAGGTGTTGCAAAAAGAACCTAGCTACTACGACTGGATGATGAAAGGTGATTTTCCTTTGTACACAAAAAAGGTGCTAACGCGCATACGCCTGCGCAATGTGCAGATGTCTTAACATCCCAGCAAATAATAACAAAAAGGGGCTGCATTATACTTGCAGCCCCTTTTTGTTATGGTCTTTGTGCAGATCTCTCTACTTGCCGAAGCCTTGATTTAGCGAGCAATGCATTGGAATCTGAGGTTTTGTATCCACAATTGTTGCCTGCGGCGCGGGTAGCGCACTCGCAACCTACAATTTTGTTACCTACAAAAGTAAAATAACAAAACTCACAACCTGGTCCGGCGTCACAAAGGTATTTTGGGCTCTTGCTACTCAAGTATAAACTGTTATCAGAAGCCACATCTAGTTGTAACGCCATAGACTTAAAAGCACCACTTCGTATGCCAAGCCCTACCAGGTAATAAGCAGGATCATCTTTTTCTGTTTCCTGCACTTTCCGTATCATCACTTTATCTACTACTGTGCCATCACCAAACTCTTGTATAAATGGCTGTAGCAAATCTTTACGGTCAACAATATAATCTACACTATCAAAAACCACCTGAGCAAGCAGCACACCATCGTATTTCTCCGGTGCCTCTTCTCCTTCTGCTACCTCTAATGGTTGGTCACTTTCTTCAGGAAATGCTTCTCTTCTAGTACAGGCTGCTGTTAGCAGCAGTATCAGTACAAGAAAAAATCCTGCATTTGAAGCAGTACGCCAGTGGCGGGCAAAAAGGGTGAATCTGATCATGTGGTTATGTTAGTTGGTTTATCGTGCTTTGTAGTAACGCAGGGCCTCTGGCATGTTCTTCTTCAGGTCGGCTTGGCGTGTACCAGCACTTGGGTGCGTAGACAAAAACTCTGGCGGAGTTTGTCCTCCCTGTGCTTCCATTCGCTGCCAGAATGGTATAGCCTGCTGCGGATCGTATCCGGCCATTGCCATAAAAATCAAACCTAAGCGGTCTGCCTCCGACTCTTGGGTGCGGCCATACTTTAATAAGCCTAGCTGAGAACCTACACCGTAAACAGCCATCACTAGATTAGTGGCGGTACCCGGCTGAGCGCCTGCCAATGCCGAAAGCGTTTGTCCTCCGAACTGCTGTGCCAGCGCCTGGCTCATGCGCTCACTACCATGTTTGGCGATAGCGTGCGCAATCTCATGCCCCATTACGACAGCAAGCCCGGTTTCGTTTTGGGCAACAGGTAAAATTCCTTCATAAACTACAGTTTTTCCTCCGGCCATTGCGAAGGCGTTCACCTGGTCATCTGCTATCAGGTTATACTCCCACTCAAAACCTTGTAATTCGCTGCTCAGGTTGTTAGCCGCCATATACTGTTCTACAGCATTTTTAATGCGGCTACCTACCCTTTTTACCATAGCAGTAGACTGGGCATTGTTGGATAATTTATTTTCTTTTAAAAATTGATCATAGGCTTCATAGCTCATGGTTTGCATTTCAGCCTCCGATACAAGACTAAGCTGCCGGCGTCCAGTAATCGGAACTGTAGTACAGCCCACGAACATGACCAAAGCCAGTGTAAAAGCAAAAATTCTGTTATACATCTTCATAAAATTTAGTGGTCTTTATAAACTGAATTCAAATTTTGAACCAATTTTTTTAAAACCAAACTGTAACACATTAATAAATTAACATAACACTATACTTTAGCTAACCATTTCCCCTCTTTTCTGTAGGAAAGGCGACATAGCAAAGTACAATTACCTTTTCCGTTATACGATTCATACTTGTTAAAATGTTCGAGAGCCGTTTGGCGCAATAATCTGCACACTTGCCTGTTTTAATAGTAATGTTACTAAAATTTAGGCCTAGCAAAGCCGAAGAACAAAAATCATATTTTATAGTGTGCAGAAACAATAGAAAGCCTATTTTTGAGAAACTGAATATGTAAATCACCTTTATGAAAATATTAGCTATCGGTAGAAACTATGCCGAGCACATTGCAGAATTAAAGAACGAGGTGCCTGATGAACCTGTCATCTTCTTTAAGCCAGACACGGCTATACTTAAAAATAATGAGCCGTTCTATTACCCAGAATATACAAATGATGTGCATTACGAGGTAGAGCTGCTACTGCGTGTTGGCCGCGAAGGCAAGAACATCGAAAAGAAATTTGCCCATAAATATTACGACGCCATAGGCTTGGGTATTGACTTCACAGCCCGCGACCTACAAGCTAAGGCAAAAGCAAAAGGCCTACCCTGGACATTGGCAAAAGGATTTAACGGATCTGCTCCGGTATCTGAGTTCCTCCCACTAGACCAGTTTCCAGATTTGCAGAACATAAATTTCAGGTTAGATGTTAACGGAGAAACAAAGCAGACGGGCAGTTCTAAAATGATGCTCAATTCTTTTGACGATATTATTGCCTACATTTCAAAATTTATCACATTAAAAAAAGGCGACATCATTTTTACGGGAACACCAGAGGGTGTTGGTCCGGTTAAGATAGGAGACAGATTAGAAGGGTATGTTGAAGACAAAAAACTTTTGGATTTCGAGGTTAAATAAGAAGCCGCTGGCTTTTGCTATACTTTCCTGGTTTGCGGCCAGTAGCGCTTTTGCACAAATGGCACCAAACGCTGCGCCTGCCTCAACATCTGCCATCACATCAGGAGAGTTTTTATTTCCGATAAAGCCAGGCGAACGCAACTATTTGTCGGGCAGCATGGGCGAAATACGATCGAACCACTTTCACGGTGGCCTCGATATCAAAACCGACCAGCGTGAGGGCTTGCCTGTATATGCTGCTGCCGATGGGTATATTTCCAGGATAAAGCAGTCTACTTACGGGTATGGCAATATTGTATATATCACGCACCCAACAAACGGTTTTACTACCACTTATGCACACCTGCGCGAGTTTGCAAAGCCTTTGGCAGACCATGTGATACAGAAGCAGTACGAACGCAAGACATTTGAACTTGAGTTGTTTCCGGAGCCGGACAAGTTCCAGGTTAAGCGTGGCGATGTTATTGGCTACTCAGGCAACACGGGTGGTTCTGGAGGCCCGCACCTGCACTTTGAGATACGCGACGATAAAGACCGCCTGTACAACCCACTGCGGTATAAGTTTGCAGAGATCATCGATACTACCCCACCTGATATTCACAGCATCAGCCTTAATCCGTTGAATATACATGCTCGCGTGAACAACGAATTTGACCGTGCCGAGTTTAAGCCAACCAAAAAGGGAAGTACTTATACTTTACCTGATACGGTTTATGCGCATGGGCTACTGGGTCTAGAGTTGCAAACAAACGACAGGTTTGACGGTGCTATGAATAAAAACGGTACACAGGAGGTAATGCTTTATGTAAATGGCAAGCAGGTTTACCATCACTATATAGACCAGGTGCCGTTTGAGTTGTCTCGCCAGGTATCGCAGCACATTAACTATACACAGTACAGACGCACAGGTCGCAATTTCCAGAAAGCCTTTGTAGACCATGGCAATGACCTGCCGCTGTACAGGGCAAATGGCCGCCAAGGCAGGCTCACTATTCACCAGGATTCTACTTACCAGATAAAACTAGTAGCCCGAGACTCTTACGAAAATACCTCTACTCTTAGCTTTGTTGTGCAAGGGAAAAAACCAGTGTTTACGCAAACAAAATCTGCGGCAGTTAAAAACACTGATTTGCGCTACGAGATTATCGGTAACATACTTAAAGTAAGTGCCAGCGACACCAGCTCCACCCCTCAGAACATTGAGTTATATAAAGGAGGCAAGCCGCTTATACTTGTACCAAGTTACGTTAAAAACTCGACAGGTATTGGCTTATACGACCTGCGTGCAGGAGCACCAGACTCTATCCGTTTCTGTGGCCTGTCATCTACCCTGGGATTTGAGCAGGTAATACCACCCGGTACAGACTATACTTTCACTAATAGCTTTGCCAAAGTACAGTTTCACAAAGAGACTCTTTACGATACTTTATACTTTCAGAGTAAGTTAGAAGGCGATGTGTATACTTTTGGCGACTACTTTACGCCACTGCACAAAACCATGCAGGTTACCATTACCCCACCAAACGAGGTGAAAGACAAGTCTAAAGCCGCCGTATACTTTTTAGGTACCGGTCGTGGTCGGGGTTATGCAGGAGGTAAATGGGATGGCAACAGCATTACCTTCAGTACCAAAAACATGGGTAAGTTTAAAGTGCTGGAAGATGTAAAAGCCCCAACTATTAAGCTGTTGGGTAAAAGCAGTACCCAAATAAGGTTTAAGATTGGTGATGACCTATCGGGTATAGCTTCCTTTAACGCCTATATAAATGGGGAGTGGCTGCTGATGAAGTATGAGCATAAACAAGCGTTGTTGTACTCTGAAAAATTGGATAAAAGTGTACCTTTGTCGGGTGAAGTAGTTTTGAAGGTGAAGGATATGGCAGGCAACGAAGCCACTTATACTACCAAGATTTAATTTGACAAAAGACAACTTGATGAAAGACAAAAGAAAGTATACATGAAAGTCTTATGTCCTTTGTCAAACTGTCAAGAAAATCAATAGAAACATGAACCTGAACATCGGCGATAAAGCCCCTGAGTTTGAAGGCAAAGACCAGAACGGCAACACCGTTAAACTAAACGACTACCGCGGCAAAAAAGTAGTTTTATACTTTTACCCAAAAGATAATACTCCTGGCTGCACAGCTCAATCCTGCAACCTGCGCGATAACTACAGCGAACTAAAGCAGCAGGGCTATGAGGTAATTGGCGTAAGCGTAGATAGTGAAAAGTCACATCAAAACTTTATAGGTAAATACGAGCTTCCTTTTACCCTGCTAGCAGACACCGATAAACAGATTGTAGAGCAATACGGGGTTTGGCAGGAGAAATCGATGTATGGCAGGAAGTATATGGGCACCATGCGCTATACTTTCATTATCGATGAGAATGGGGTGATACAGGATATCATTACAAAAGTAAAAACCAGCGACCACGCCAAACAGATACTAAAGTAATAACGAGCGCAGCTGTCCTTACGGGCAGCTGCGTTTTTCGTATATTTGACTACCAATTCATAATTCTTAATTTATAATTAAACACCGTGAACCCACACAACAAAAGCATTGAAGAGCTAAAAGAGATCGCATCACAGGTACGCCGCGATATTGTTCGTATGGTGCATGCCGTAAACTCGGGCCACCCAGGCGGGTCGCTTGGCTGTACAGATTACTTTGTATCGCTATACTTTAAGGTGATGAACTACAGCACCGAATTTAAGATGGATGGCAAAGGCGAAGACCTTTTCTTCCTGTCTAACGGCCACATCTCTCCGGTTTGGTACAGCACACTGGCACGCGCAGGCTTCTTTGATGTAAAAGAGCTGGCTACATTCCGTAAGCTAAACTCAAGGTTACAGGGCCACCCTGCCACAGAAGAAGGCCTGGAGGGTATTCGTGTGGCTTCTGGCTCGCTAGGCCAGGGTTTATCTGTTGCCTTAGGTGCCGCTCAAACTAAAAAGCTGAACAACGACAACAGCCTGATCTATGTGCTGATGGGTGATGGTGAGGTAGAAGAAGGCCAGGTATGGGAAGCTGCCATGTATGCCGCACACCATAAAATAGACAACGTTATTGCCACCATCGACAGAAACGGACAGCAGATAGACGGTTCTACAAACGAGGTAATGAGCTTAGGCGACCTAAAGGCCAAGTTCGAAGCTTTTGGCTGGCATGTACTAGAGGCAAACGGTAACAGCTTCGAAACATTACTTCCTGCTCTTGATGAAGCGAAGAAATCTACAGGCCATGGAAAACCTGTTATGATCATGATGGATACTGAAATGGGCTATGGCGTAGACTTCATGATGGGCTCGCACAAGTGGCACGGTGTGGCACCAAACGATGAGCAGTTAGAAGTAGCCCTACAGCAGTTGGCTGTACAGGTAGCCTCTGATTACTAAGAAATAGTAAGTATAGATGCCTTTGCTAAACCGCGTTTAGAGCGTTCGACTGATGTTCAACTGGCGTAAATTGCTGGCAAGTTTGTTTTTCCTGCTGATGTTTTTAGCGGGCGGAGCAGCCATTGCCCAGCAAAATAAGCCACAGCCTAAAACACGCATCCTGTTTTTGCTGGATGCCTCTGGCAGCATGCTGGCCAAGTGGGAAGACAGCGACCGTATGACAGTTGCTAAAAACCTGCTGGCACAGTTGGTAGATTCGCTGGAGCAGTATCAGAACGTGGAAGTAGCATTAAGGGTGTACGGCCACCAGTCTGGCCGCGAACGCAACGACTGCAAAGACACCAAATTAGAAGTGCCGTTTAGTGCAAATAAAAACGGTACAGTTATCCGGAAAAAGCTGGAGCAAGTTGTGCCGCGAGGTAATACACCCATTACTTTTTCGTTGGAGCAAACTGCTAATGACTTTCCTGCTGATAAAGCCCGAAACGTTATTATTTTAATAACAGATGGCTTGGAGTCTTGTGGTGGTGATCCTTGTGCAGTCTCGCTTGCTTTGCAGAAAAACCGCATCTTTTTAAGGCCTTTTGTGATTGGCATAGGCATAGCACCAGAGTACGAGCAACAGCTAAGCTGTATCGGCCAATACTTTAACGCTGCCGATGTAAAGACTTTTGAAAATGTGCTGACAGAGATTGCTACGCAAACATTAAGCGAAACCACAGTAAGTGTAGAGCTGCTGGACGAGCAGAACCGCCCGACAGAGACGAACCTGAACATGACGTTTGTAAATGCTTTAACCGGAGGCACAGAGTACAATTACGTGCACTACCAGGATAGCAAAGGCAAACCAGATATGCTGGAAATCGATGCGCTGGTACCTTACAACCTGGTGGTAAACACCACTCCGGTTGTAGTGGCCAAAGATCTTAAGATCAAGCCGGGCCAGCATAATGTCATCAAGGTGAAGTCGCCGCAGGGTGAGTTATACTTGCGCCAGGATGGCCCCTCCCCTTACGGAGCGCTGCAGGCACTTGTAAAGCAACATGGCTCAGACCAGACCTTACACGTTCAGGTTTTCGGCACTAGGCATAAGTATCTAACAGGTAAGTATGATATGGAAATCCTCACGCTGCCACGCATCTACCAAAAGGGTGTTGAGGTAAAGCAAGGGCAAACCAATACGATTACCATTCCGCCGCCGGGCCAGCTGGCCATCTCTTCGCAGATGCAAGGCTACGGCAGCGTGTACGAACTGGACGAAACAGGCAAACAGACCTGGGTGTGCAACTTACCCGAAGACAACAGCAGGGTAACGCTGGCGCTACAGCCCGGAAAGTATAGATTAGTCTACCGCATGAAATCGGCGCAGGCGAGTAAATTTACAGATGTGCAGGATTTTACAATCAGATCAGGCGCAACATCAACTTTAAAGATTTTTAACAGATAAAAAAACAGGCGTGTTACTGGCAGCATTAGCCTTACAGGAACACGCATTATAAAGCCAAACCATAAAATGAAAGAGTACACATTTTCAGAGAAAAAAGACACACGTTCGGGTTTCGGAGCTGGCCTGCACGAGCTTGGCAAAAGTAACCCTGAGGTAGTAGCCCTTTGCGCCGACCTTACCGGTTCGCTTAAAATGGATGCCTTTAAAAAAGACTTTCCGGAGCGTTTCTTCCAGGTAGGTATAGCAGAGGCTAACATGATGGGCCTTGCCGCAGGTATGACAATTGGTGGTAAAATTCCGTTTACCGGCACGTTTGCTAACTTCTCTACTGGCCGCGTTTACGATCAGATCCGTCAGTCGATTGCGTACTCTGGCAAAAACGTAAAAATATGTGCTTCACATGCTGGCCTTACACTAGGCGAAGACGGTGCTACACACCAGATACTGGAAGACATTGGCATGATGAAAATGCTGCCGCACATGACGGTAATTAACCCATGCGACTTTAACCAGACAAAAGCTGCCACTATTGCTATTGCAGACTACGAAGGCCCAGTATACTTGCGTTTTGGCCGTCCGTCGGTTCCTAACTTCACACCTGCCGACCAGAAGTTTGAGATTGGTAAAGCTGTAATGTTGAACGAAGGTACAGACGTTACCATTATCGCTACTGGCCATTTAGTATGGAAAGCCATACTTGCCGGCAAGATGCTTGCTGATAAAGGCATCTCTGCAGAGGTAATTAATATCCACACTATTAAGCCGTTAGATAACGAAGCTGTACTGGCATCTGTTCGCAAGACAAAATGCGTGGTTACTGCCGAAGAGCACAACCGTTTCGGTGGCCTTGGCGATAGCGTGGCACAGGTATTGGCAACTAACTTCCCGGCTCCGCAGGAGTACGTGGCTACGAACGATACCTTTGGCGAATCTGGCACACCGGACGAACTGATGGTAAAGTATGGCCTAACGGAGAATGACATTGTTGCCGCCGCAGAACGCGCTATGAGCAGAAAGCAATAATATATTCTATATTTAAAGTATAAAATAGAGGGTGGTACAGCGTTATCTCCCTCTATTTTTTTTATACTTGCTATCTTGAATTTAAATTACCGGCATACTTAAGCTACTACCTGCTTACCCAACTCGTGGAAGATAAAGAGATTTTAGAAAAATTCTCGCAACCCGAAAGCCAGAACATGGCCTTTAACCAACTTGTGCGTAAGTACCAGCAGAAAATCTACTGGCACATCCGCAAGATGGTGATCAACCACGACGATGCGGACGACCTGACACAGGAGGTGTTTGTGAAAGTATGGAAGAACCTGGGCAATTTCAGACAGGATGCACAGCTTTATACCTGGATTTACCGTATTGCCACCAACGAGTGCCTTACCTTCTTATCGAACAAGAAAAAGCGTTTCTTTTTACCGATACATGACGTTGCCGCTGAGTTGTCTGAAAAAATAGATACCTCGCCAGGTATTTCTGGAGATGAGATTCAATTAAAGCTGCAGAAGGCTTTGTTACGCCTGCCCGATAAGCAGCGCCTAGTATTTAACATGAAGTACTACGATGAAATGAAATACGAGGAAATCTCTGAAATTCTGGGTACTTCGGTAGGTGCTTTAAAGACGTCCTACCACCTGGCAGTTAAAAAAATAGAAGAATTTATAAAGCTGGATTAAACTTTCTGATGAGTTCTCTATCTAACCTTTAGAGTATGAAGAAAATGAACGAGGATTTTAAACTGGAAAACCTTCCAAAGCACAATATTTACCAGGTACCAGAGGGTTACTTCGACCGCCTGCCGATGCGTGTGATGGAACGTACTGCTGGTGCCCGTGCGCAGGAAACATCCGTGCATGCCGGCCTTTGGGCTCAGGTACGGATGGCTGTAGCACCGCTTGTGCTGCTTCTGGTTTTTGTGGGAGCATTCTTTTTTACCCAGCAACAGCAAAAGCAAAATGACTATAGCACTTTGCAGCCGCTGGCCGAAAACGATATTATAGACTATCTGCACTACAACGAAGACTTGGAAACGGCTGACCTGGCTGAGCTGAGCTACCTCACTAAACATGAGTTTACGGAAGATTTCTTGAATATAAGCCCTAAAGTTGCCGAAGAGGAACTAGAGTATTACCACATCAGACACATTGAAGAATAAATCACCCATGAAACAATACCTTATACTTTTACTTTTCTGCATAATAGGGTTAGGCAGCTCAAGTGCACTTGCACAAGAACGCAACGAGAACGTTGAGGCTGCTAAGGTTGCCTATATCACAGATAAAGTGGAGCTGACAGCTGACCAGGCACAGAAATTTTGGCCGGTTTATAATGAGTATGAGACAAAACGACGTGACTTGATGCGTAACTACCGCAGTGGTTACCGCAGAAACCTGGAAGAAATGAGCGAACAGGAAGCGAGAGCCCGCATCGAGGAAATGTTTGACACAAAAGAGAAGGAGCTAGCGCTTGAGAAGGAGTATGCAGCCAGGTACCAGCGCATCATTTCTACAAAGCAGCTCATTAAACTGTACCGTGCTGAAAGAGACTTTACTAAACTGCTCTTGAAAAAGCTAGATGCTAGCAGAGCAGCATCAAACAGATAACAATAATTGGCTATAGTTGAAAAAGAGAGGCGCCCTAGTTGGCGCCTTTTTTCATATTTATAGTAGCTGTTTAACAATACCGGATCCAACCACCCCTCCCCCTCCTTATCCAAAGAGGGGAATTCTATAACTACTTTTACCAAGGTATAAACTCTGTAACTTTACTTAATCTCACTTTTACCCAGACCCTTTTAGGATGACAATGGGAGAATGGCTTGAATTATTCCGATGTGAGTTAAAGAGGTAAGTACAAACTCCTCTCCTTGGATAAGGAGGGGCAGAGGTGGTTAGACCCGATATATAAACCCTGTTGCTGCTAATAAGCTTCCATTAAAAAGCTAATATCATCACCTGGGTTAAACTCTACTGGTTTTTCTGATTGCAGGAAAACACGCGCAGAAAGTGGCCCCTTTAACTCAATTTTATCTCCGGTAATACGCAGCATACTTCCTTCACGCAAACCTATTACAGGCTGGCGGTTCAGGTGATGAAATTCAGCAATTCGGGTTTCACGGGTTTCTCCCATGTGTGTAGAGCCCTCAATCGGATCGAGGTAATGCGGGTTTATGTTAAACGGCACCAGCTGCAGCGCATCAAAAGATTTTACATGCACAATAGGCATATCATTGGTTGTACCTATGGTTTTACCAGCCACGTTCGTGCCGGCACTTGTGCCCATATAAGGCATGCCTTTCTTTATACGCTCCTGTATTGGCTCAATCAGCTTGTTTGTATAAAGGCCTTTTAACAATTGAAAGGTATTGCCGCCGCCAATAAAAATAGCCTCGGCCTCCTGCACTGCCTTTACAGGATTTTCATACTCGTGTATGCCTGAAACACTGATCCCCCAGGGTTCAAATGCTTCTTTAACTTTGGAAGTATAATCTTTATGTGAGATACCGCCCGGGCGGGCATAAGGAATAAACAAGATACTGCTTTTGCCAGTCAGCAAAGCTTTTACCTCATGCTCGGCGTGCTCCAGGTAACCTGTGCCGTGCGTAGTAGAGGTGCTTATTAAAAGTAAATTTCTGCTCATACCCAAAAGTATAAATTTTGAGCGAGGCAAAACAAAAGAAATTCTGATTGATGAATTATTAATTATGAATCTAGGGCAGTTTACCTTCTGTTAGCAGTAAAATTAGTTAAGACCTGGAATTCGAAATTCTAAAAAATCATTCCTCTTTCCGGATTGTCTTTAACTTAAGCTTTATGGTTTCTAGGTATGGCTCCAGGTGCCTGTATTTGGTTAGAGCCCGTACAAGGCCTATACTTTTAAGGTCGTAGAGAAACCAAATCTCCACGTAAAAACTATGAAACCAGTAGAGGTCTATTTTACACCAGCCCTTAATGCGGTGATACAGATAATGGCCTTGGCTAAAAACAAGTTGGCTTTGCAAATGAGGGGGAAGCTCATTGAATTCTTCGGCGGTAATCATGGTAAAATTGTACTCCTATACTTTGGCATTAAAAAAACTTTAAAAAAAAGGCTGCCCAGGGCAGCCTTTATAGTTAAACGTAATTTTTCTGAATTTGGTCTAGTTCAGGTGCAAAGTATAAAGTTCGAATCGCGTAGAGGCAAAACTCCAATGCGAAGACGAAGGGTGAATCTCAACGCCGTCCTCATCCATAATGGTAATGGCAAAACCATCACCCTGGTTAAGGGGCTCTGAAAAATGCTTTACAGGGTACACCTTGCCTTCCTCAATCCACTCTTCCGGATCAAAGGCTGGCATCGACGCATCTACGCACTTTGCATAAACCGCCATATAGCTCGGTGGCACAAATAAATTAACCATAGAAAATAAACTTTCCTGAAAGATAAAAAATTCCTTAAAAACAGGAAATCAATTTGACTGTTTTTAAGACATCTTATTTATTGAGTGTCAAAAAACATGCCTTAATTTATACTTTACCAATCCTGTTGGATATTTTTTTCTAACATACAGGCAGCCAAATATTAACATATAACCACATTTATTTTATTAAACTTTTGCACAGCCATATTTACCCCCACCCCGTACTAAATGTCTGACATTATTTCGCTAACTTTAAGTAAACGCTAGCCTATGGAAACATCACAAAAACACCAGGCCGTGGGTAATCGGCACTCCTTCCCTGTTGCTCCGCGTGTGTGGGGTTTAAAGACAGCATTTGTAAATTTATTTTATGTAGCTAACCCGGATGGCTCGTGGGTTTTGGTGGATACTGGTGTAAAAGGCTACGCGAAACAAATACGCAATGCTGCCGATGAGATATTTGGCCAACACAGCAGGCCAAAGGCAATTATACTTACACACGGGCACTTTGACCACGTGGGCACTGTAAAAGAACTGGCAGAGCACTGGCAAGTACCAGTATATGCACACCCGATGGAGTTCCCCTACCTAACGGGCATGTCGAGTTACCCTCCACCAGACCCTAGTGTAGGCGGCGGTGCTATGGCGTATATGTCTTTTATCTATCCTAAAAAGCCCATTGATATTAGTAGTGTACTGGAATTACTGCCTGAGGATGGCAGTGTGCCAGGCTTAGAAGGATGGCATTGGGTTCAAACACCAGGCCACAGTCCGGGACATGTTTCCTTTTTTAGGGAAGAAGACCGTATGTTGTTAGTTGGCGATGCCTTTACAACCCGCGACGCTGAATCGGCTATTGCTGTAATGACAGAAAAGCGCGAAGTGCATGGCCCACCAAATTATTATACTCCTGACTGGGGCACGGCACACCATTCTGTAGAAACTCTGTTAAACCTTGACCCTAAGGTAGCAGCTAGCGGACATGGTATGCCTATGCGCGGTGAGGATTTGACTATGCAACTGGAAGAGCTGGTAAGAAACTTCTGGCTAAAGGCTGTTCCAAAACATGGCCGCTACGTGCACGAGCCTGCCATTATGGATGAGCAGGGTGTAGTATCGCTGCCACCGGCTGTAAGTAACACAGGCCCAAAAGTACTGGCTGTGGCCGGAGCTGTGGCAGTGGCTGGCTTGGTTTGGATGGCTGTAAGAAATAAAAATAATAACAGAAAAAACGGCCAGCGCAGTAGCTACAGCACCTACCCAAAGCAAAGGCCATACTCCCACAACCGAGTTATGACGGGTATGCCCCCAACCATAGACCCTAATTACGACGATCCGGAGGCACATACCAATAATTACCCCTAAAGTAAAACAGGCCAGGTGAATGAACACCTGGCCTGTTTTACTTTAGCTAGTTGAGCTTTCCTTAATCACTTTTGTGATTTGCTCTGCCAGAGCCGCTTTTCTTACCACCGCCATCTTGTTTGTTTACAGTGGCCCAGGCTCTTTTCTCGGCTTCTTTGTGGCTAACGCCGCGTTTTTCATAACTATCCTCAATGTGCTCTGCCTTTCGTTTTTGCTTATCTGTGTAGGCAGATTTATCTCCTTGTGGCATAACATCCTCCTTTTCTAAGTTAAAAATAATAGAGCTGCTAAATAACAGCCCCTGCTAATTGTACGGGTTTCATGCAATTATAGGTTTGCTGCAGCTCATTACCAGTTATCAGGTTAGTATTATAAACGCAGGGGCATGAGTCTCTATAAACTTGTATCTCTTTATACTTTGTGCCTACTTTTGTCTTACTTCATTACGCAAAACATGAAAAGCATCTTTAACTGGAGTGGCGGCAAAGATTCTGCACTATGCCTGTACCACGTACTTAAGCAAAAGCAATACGATGTACAGTTGCTCTTAACCTCTTTAAGCAGTGCTACTAACCGAATCACCATGCACGGCGTTCGGCAGGAATTGCTGGTGCAGCAAGCCGAAAGTATAGGTATACCGTTACAGCAGATCATGTTACCTGAAAACACCTCTATGGCAGCCTACAATGAAGTAATGGAAGCTACCATGCGCCCTTTACAGGAACAGGGTTTTACACATGCCATCTTTGGCGACATAAACCTGGAAGACCTGCGAAAATACCGGGAGCAGCAGCTGGCGCAGGTTGGCATCAAAGCCGTGTTTCCGCTTTGGGGCAGGCCTACAATAGAGCTGGTGCACGGGTTCGTAGATCTTGGTTTTAAGGCTGTGGTGGTAAGTATAAATGCAAAACTGCTGGATGAGTCTTTTGTAGGCCGTATACTTGACCATAGCTTTATACAAGATTTACCAGCTGATGTAGACCCTGCCGGTGAAAACGGGGAGTTCCATACTTTTGTGTTTGATGGCCCTATTTTCCGGGAGCCGGTAAAGTATACTTTAGGTGAGAAAATTCTTAAAACCTATGGTGTACCTGCTAATACAGACGACAACTGCTTTAAAAAAGAAGAAAAGCCGACCTACGACACCAGCTTCTGGTTCTGCGACCTGCTCCCGAAAGTATAAAACCCGCTGCTACGCTTTGCAGTTGGTATAAACGAAAAAGAGAGGCCTTTTTACCAGCCTCTCTTTTTCATTAAATATAACCGTTTAAGTTACTCAACTTCTACAATTCTCTCTACCTGATTGTAGCCTGCAAACACACCAAGTCCACCTTCAATGTTGCTATACATTACTACAGGCTCTGCAAAAGGATTCCCGTTAGACTGCGACTGCTTATGTACAGCATCCTGGTGCATATAGTAATGCTTATCTGCCACAACAAGTAACAAGTGCACCCGGTATGGCTTTTCTATTCCAGCTTGTGTGCTCTCGTAAAAATGGAAATCATCAGAAACAATAACGCCACCCTTTGCTTTGTCATCTTTGTATAGCCCTGGTTTTCCGTGGTCCATATAAAGTGGGTTAACGCCCTCTAGTCGTTCACCATTGTAATCTTTGTACCAATATAAACGGGTAGCCAAAGTACGATAGTAGTTGTCCACATCGGGGACATCTGTCCAGTTATACCTTAGTTTATACTTGTGCATTTCATTACCATAGTAGTCGGATTCTGTTGTAAAAGTGGTGTTAACATCTTGTATCTTGATGCCCGATGCGAATGGAACTGTGCAACTCCCTGTTGCGGAAAATCCTCCGGGGGCTGTAACACTTAACTTATAAGTTTTGCCTGCCATAATAGGCCACTCATCGGGCTCGGTAAAATACGCATTGTGGTTAGCGTCATACGTTAAAGTTACAGTAGAACTACCATCTGTGATTGTGACATTAGCATTGGATATCTGCAGTTGCTCATCTCTCATTTGCTTGCCAATAGCCGGCTGCGACTTTTGCACGTGAACTTTAACTACAGTATCCTGAGGAGAAATAAAGGCATGCACTACCAGTTTAGACTCAACCTTAAACGGCTTTACATTTTCTGCATCTTGCTCGCAACCAGTTAGCATTGCAAGGGCTGCAAGTATGATTATTGGTATGATATGGTATGTTTTCATCTGGTGTAGTTCTTAAAATTTAAAGCCATAAGTAACAGATGGGATAATCGGGAACAGCGTGATCTGCTTTAGCTTGCTTTCCGAAGTGTTGCCATTATCGCTGTATTCTTCATCTATGTAATAAAAGAATGGGTTGCGGCGGTTGTAGGCATTGTAGAAACTGATCTCCCAGGTGCGCTCTCCCCACTTCTTTTGCTTATGAAACTGAATGCCAATATCCATGCGGTGGTAGGCAGCCATCCGGAAGGAGTTGCGGTCGCCGTAGTCTATTGTATTGTTGCCGTAGTAGGAGTAGTAAGGCACCTTGTATCTTGATGGCATTTGCGGCTGAGACGCGTAAGTGCCAACCGGCATCGTAATAGCATTGCCAGTACCATACACCCACGTACCGGAAAGTGTTATACCTTTACTCAGTTCATAAATGCCTACCAGCGAGATGTCGTGGCGGCGATCGTAACGGGCATAGAACTTTTTGCCGTAGTTAAGCGAGTCGAACTGCAGCTGGGTCCACGACAAAGTATAGCCGGCCCAACCCGAGAAACGGCCGGCCTTCTTCTGAAGCAGGAACTCCACACCATACGACCAACCCTGGCCTGCCGTAATGTTATCTTCCCAGTTTACCTCTTCTGCCGACTCCGGGTCATCTATCACCATAAAGCTGGCGCCTTCTTTATATCCTATAATGTTGTCGGATTTCTTGTAATAACCTTCTACTGTAAGGGCCAGGTCTTTTTTCAGGAAATCTTTGGCTACGCCCACTGCCACTTGCTGCGATGTTTGCGGAGCCAGCCTGTCGGTGGTAGGCACCCACAGGTCGGTTGGCAGGCCAATGCCTGTATTACTGATCAGGTGCACGTACTGGTTCATGCGCGCATAAGATGCCTTTATCGAAAGGTCTTCGCGCAGGTTATAGGCAGCTGCCAGGCGAGGTTCTGGCATAAAGTAGCTTTTCTTATCGGCTGCAAAATGGCTGAAACGGATACCGGCATTTACCCTAAATAATGGGCTTGGCCTGTAAGTATCCTCCACATACACAGAAGTTTCAACGCCATCCACATTTTTTGACTCCTGCTCCAAAGTAGGTTGATTAGTGTCTTTTACAACTAGTGCGCTTGGGGTAAATCTATGAAAAGTACTCTGCAAACCAGCCTTAATGGAGTGCTGCGGGTTAGGCAGGTAATCCAGGTCATACTTTAGAGAAAGGTCCTGGATGCCGGAGAAATAATCCAGCTTAAACTTTTCGTCTCTTTCGTCATCTTCTTCGGAGGCAAAAATGTTAAAGCGGTACCGGCTAAATACCAGGGATGTATTGGCGAACACTCTATCAGAGAACAGGTGGTTCCAGCGCAGCGTACCTGTGGCATTGCCCCAGTGCACACCTCCCTCCGATGTATCGCCACCGTCCTTTTCCCTAAAAAAGAAGCGGTCGCGGCCAAAGTATCCGCTTAAGTATAACTTGTTCTTCTGCCCGAAGTCGTAGTTCACTTTTGTGTTGAGGTCGTAAAAATAGTAGCCAGCCTTACCGTCGATGTTCATAAAAGGGCGCGCCAGAATATCGGCATAAGTACGGCGGCCAGATACCAGGAACGAAGACTTCCCTTTGCTCAGCGGCCCCTCCAGCATCAGCCTTGAAGAAATTAAACCAATACCGCCTTCACCGTGAAATTCTTCCTTGTTACCGTCCTTCATATTCAGGTCGATAACCGAGGACAGTCTACCGCCGTAGCGTGCCGGGAAACCGCCTTTTGTTAATTCCACACTCTTTAAAGCATCGCCATTAAACAAAGAGAAAAAGCCAAACAAGTGCGAGGCATTGTATACTGTGGCATCATCCAGTATGATCAGGTTCTGGTCGGGTCCGCCGCCGCGCACGTAAATGCCGCTGTTGCCCTCGCTGCCTTTCTGCACACCCGGCATCAGCTGCAGCACCTTCATCACGTCTTTCTCGCCGAGCAGCATCGGGATGTTCTTGATTTGGGAAATGGGTACTTCAATTTTACTCATCTCCACCGCCTGGCTCACCCGCTCCTGCTTTAACGCCACAATCTCCACCTCCTGCAGCGTAGCCTCTGATTGTAATTCTATGTTCAACTCATGGTTCTGGCGCAGGAATATTTTTCTGGTTTCAGGTTTGTAGCCTAGGTAACCATAAGCCAGGGTAACAGAGTCCTGGGCTGGTAAAGTGATAGAGTAAAACCCGTAGGTGTTGGTGGAGGTGCTGATGGTGGTGCCGGGTTGGTAAATGCTTACCCCGATCAGTAATTCGCCGCTGCCCTTTTCGCGCACATAGCCGCTGATGGTGTGTTTGCTCTGCGCCTGAACAAAGCCATTGCCACAGCAGAGCAGCAGCAATAAAAGTATAAGTTGCCTCATAGATAAAATTGGAAAGATTAAATAATGTATGATAACGTAGAATATCTGCTTTACAATATATATGCCAGATAATTATATTGAATCTAACTAGAAGTAAATGATTAGTTAAAGAACCTTAACAACGGGTAAAGCTCTTATTAAAACCTCTAACTATTCATCCTGATCAAGATGCCGAATCACTTTGCAGGGATTACCTGCGGCAAAAACACCGGCTGGTATATCTTTGGTAACTACACTGCCTGCTCCAATCACGCTGCGGTTTCCTATACTTACTCCCGGGCAAATAATGGCGCTACCGCCTACCCATACATCTTCTCCGATACTGATCGGTTTGGAGAACTCTAATCCACTTGCTCTTTCTTTGTGATTCATGGGGTGAGTAGCAGTATAAATTTGCACGTTTGGCCCCAAAAGCGTTCTACTGCCAATGGTTACCTGCGCCACATCCAGCACCACACAGTTAAAGTTAAAGAACACTTTTTCTCCCACTACCATATTGGTACCGTAATCGCAGTAAAAAGGCGGTTGCAGCCACAGGCCTTCATTGGCATTGGGAATTAAATCTTCTATAATCCTACTTCTCTCTTCTTCCTTATCTTCTCTGGTATCGTTCAGCTCCTTTAGCAGCAGTCTGGTCCGCAACCTGTCATCTGATAATTCTTTATCAAGCGGGTTGTAAAGTTCGCCGGCCAGCATTTTTTCTTTCTCTGTTTTCATAAGCAGCTGCAGGTATAAAGTGTGTTGGCTAAAGTGTTTGAAGTATGAACTTAACCAACTAGATATTAATGAGTAAAAGGATAAATATAAGATTTTAAATTTATACTTCGATATTCCTATGCCTGATGTAAAGTATAATTTTGAGGGAAAGGTAGTGCTGGTAACTGGCGGCACCTCTGGTATTGGCCTGGCTGCAGCACAGCTCTTTGCTGAGAGCGGTGCCACTGTAATAATCAGTGGCCGCAGCAGGCAAAAGGCGGAGCAGGTTCTAGACTTATTTAAAGAAAGTAAAGTAACACCCACCTTTATACAAGCTGATAACAGTAAACCGGAGGCTGTGCTAAACCTTTTCCAGGAAATTAAGCAGCAGCATGGCAAGTTGGATATGGCCGTAAACAACGCGGCCGACGAAACAGGCATAGGCAAGCCCCTCCATGAATTCGAGCTTACAGACTTTGACACCGCTATGGCGGCAAACTTGCGTGGCGTGTGGCTTTGCATGCAGCAGGAGATCAGGCTAATGCTGGAGCAGCAGCCTGCTGGCGGAGCTATTGTAAATGTTTCAAGTATAAACGGGTTGGGAGGCGCACCCGGTGGGGCCTTATACTCTGCTGCCAAGGCAGGTGTAATTGCTATGGCCAAGGCCTCTGCCCAGGAGCTGGCTACAAGTAACATCCGCATAAACGTACTCGCACCCGGTGCACACAACACGCCTATGCTGCAAGACATGTTCCGGATGCAGTCTGGTGGTGATGCTGCCAAAGAAGAGCAGGTGAAACAGATGTACCTCGGCTTCATACCGCAGAAAAGATTAGGCGATCCCGCAGAGGCAGCCGCAGCCATTGCCTGGCTATGCTCCGATGCCGCCAGCTACGTAACTGGCCATACTATGATTGTGGATGGCGGTATGGCAGCTATCATGCGATAATAGTACAAATATCCGCTCAACTCAAAACAGGCATAGCACGTAAAAGCCGGAACCGTACTACTTTCCAGTAGCACGGCATCACCCTAAAAGCTTTTATGGAAATAGCGCTTGTGCTTACGCTGCTGGTTGCGGCCATCATACTTTTTGCAACCGAGTATCTCTCTATCGAGATTGTAACGCTTGTTATGCTGATCATATTGGCAAGTGTGCGCATTATCTCACCAGAAGAGGCGTTTGCCGGGTTCAGCAGCGACTTTATCATTATTATAGCCTCCATATTTATACTTAGTGCTGCCCTGCAGGAAACCGGTATTCTGGATTTTGCCGTAGTGCGGCTAGCCAACCTGGCCAGGCAAAGCACTAACGTCATGTTGTTTGTCGTGATGTTGGTAACCGGCATTGTATCGGCGTTTATGAACAACACCACCGTTACAGCCATGTTTGTAACACCGCTAGTAGGTTTATCTAAACGAATAAACCGCAGCGCCTCCAAAATATTAATGCCTTTGGCCTTTGCTGCCATACTTGGCGGTACCTGCACCCTTATCGGTACCTCCACCAATGTGGCAGTAAGCGGTTACATCGCCAAAACAGGACTACCGCCTATTGGGCTCTTCGAGATTTCCGGTTTAGGTTTTATTATCTTTATTGTCGGTATTGCTTACATGATGACGATTGGCCAGCGGTTGCTTCCCAGCCACGACGACCAGCAACTCACAGAAGAGTATAAACTCCAGAAGTACCTTACTGAGATCGTCGTGCTGACTGACTCGCCACTGGTGGGCCAACTGGTGTTCGCCTCAGACCTCACAACACTTAATTTCAGGATGCTCAACATCATCCGGGATAAAGATAACTTTCTGCCAGATTTCCGGACCCGCATACAAGCCAACGATATACTTTTGGTAGAGGGCGATTTGGATAACCTGATAAAAGTAAAAGAGACAAAGGGCATTCAGATTATGGCTGATGCCATACTTGCCAAAGACCTGGTAACCGAAGATATCCGGCTGGCTGAATTACTGGTGGTGCGGCAGTCTAATCTGATTGGCAAAACAATAAAAGAGGTAGAGTTTACGAGACGTTACGGACTGGTAGTGCTGGCCATCTCTAGGCACGGCGAAACGCTACGTGCCAAAATCGGAAGTATACGGCTGCAACTCGGAGACCTGCTGCTGGTACAGGGCGCTGCACAACGGCTGGACCAGCTGCGGCAGTCTAACAACGTGGCGCTGCTGGATGCCTTTGAGCCTTTGCTTTTTAAAAAGCGCAAAGGCACCATTGCTATTGCCTGTTTTATACTTGCCATATTAGCCGGTACAACCAAACTGCTGCCACTTTCTATAGCTTTTCTGCTGGCTGCCATACTTACCATCCTGTTCAGGTGCATTAGCGCCGACAAAGCCTATTCTGCCATAGACTGGCGCCTGCTAGTGCTGATTGGCGGTATGACGGCCTTTGGCACTGCCATGGAAAACTCCGGCGCTGCCGACTTTTTGGCACATGGCATTGTAGATTTATTAGGGCCAATGGGTAAACTGGCTGTGCTGGGCGGTTTTGTTTTACTTACAGTTGTACTTACGCAACCCATGTCTAATGCGGCGGCGGCACTGGTGATTGTACCGGTCGCGTTGCGTACAGCCCTGGAGCTTGATGCAGACCCACGTACTTTTGCCATTGCCATCATGCTGGCTGCCTCGGTATCTATGGTAACGCCTTTCGAGCCTGCCTGTATACTGGTGTATGGCCCTGGCAGATACCGCTTCTGGGATTTTATCAGGGTTGGCACACCCTTAACTGTACTACTGATTCTGGTAATCATATTTTTGGTGCCCATATTCTGGCCTATGTAACTACCTAAAGCTTTTGCCAGTAAGCATACATAAATTTATAAATCATGAAAAACAAAGTTTTTCTCCTGCTTATACTTGCATGGGCATGCTCGCCTAAAAACGAAGAAGTAAAAGATGAGCAAGTGGATGTGGCGCCACAGGAAGAGGCACTGGACACGGTGGCAAATACACGCCTTGATGCAGTAAAAACAGATGAAGATGTAATTACGCCTACCTTACCCCTGCCACAACCAGTGCTGCAACTACTTACTCAAAAATATCCGGGTTATGAGCAGCCAGTACTGGCAGACGCAGCTAGCAAACAAGGAACCGGCAATGAACAAGGGCCATTTATTGTAAGAGGTGATTTTACCAACGATCCTCAGCAAGACTATGCACTACAACTGCAGCACGGCAAAAACCTGATTATTGTGGCAGCCATTGATACAGGAAACGGCAACTGGAGCCTGCAAGAACTAAAACGGGATATACTTTTTAACGACCGCGGAAGCTTAAAAAGCCTTTACTATTTAATGCTGGCAGAGCCGGGGCAGGAACTTCAAGACGAAGAAAGCGGTGCCCAAATCAAACTTGAAACAGAAGCAGTTGCTGTAGGCCTGGATGATGATGTAACGGTTTATGTATACAGAGACAATAGTTTTAAAGTATACAATACCAACAAATAGCCCATGTTACGAGCTTAAGCCAATGTTATAATAAGTATCCCGGAGAGAGCAGCCACACAAACGCCCCCAATAAAAGCAAAGGTGCCTACTTTAGCAGACTGAGCAATTTCAGCGTCTGATAACGTGTATTGGTGCATATGGATGTGCGCTACAAAAAAGACCAGGGCCAATACAAAGCTAACAAACCAGAAAATTCCGAAGCGCAGCAAGAACGCCAGCGGCAATTCACTTACACTGGTATAGCTCATCAAAAACTTACTGTTAAGCAAAAGGTAAAACCCTAGCAGCGTTACAAGACCAATGTATATTGTTATCAGGGTTTTGTAGCTGATTTTTATTCTGTGCATAAACTAATTAGTAATTAAGAAAGGCTTGTGCCTCGCTTTTAATGTACTCTCGTGTAAAGCCATCCTTCACTCCCATCGATATTTTTCTGACGAGCACACCAACTACCGATTTTTTGAAGCCCAGGCGGGCAGCCATGTTAATACAGAACTCCATTTCATTTTCATCAACTATGCCATCAGCCAGCATCATCTCTACCAAGTCGTAAATTTGATCAAAACGCTCCGAGTCGTTTGCCGGCATTTGGTGCTCGGTCTTCTCAGCATTGGAGATCAGGTGGCGTACTTCATCAGCTTTTAAACCGTGGCGCTTTCCAATCGAAATAATAAAGTTAATCTCGTTAGGGTCTACGTGTCCATCAATCTTAGCCAACGCACCCAAGTTGGCTATATGGCTTTTTAACCTTTTTGTTTCTTCGCTTTCAAAAAAACCGAACATAGAGAGCCGTTTTAATAAGTATAATTTTCGTAATTATTGCATCTTGCAGGTATTGCAGCGTTAGGTATTGCAGACACGTAACACAGCCTGGTAAACATTGGTACAGATAATACCGATATTACATACGGTTTTCTATATTTTTAAGGATACGGTTTTGCAGCTTTTTTTAACTTTAAACCTTAAGACTGGTACTAGCTGCAGTTTAATGAAGCACAACAATAGCTAATTACTGATGGCCAGCTCAGTGTTTTCGCTGACTAATAAAGCCTTTAGCAGCAATTAGGCTACAAAAATAGTTTGAAATGAAGAAAATAGGAGTCTTTACCTCTGGCGGCGACTCACCCGGGATGAATGCATGTATCCGTGCGGTAGTACGTACAGCTATACACAAGGGAATAGAAGTTTATGGCATTATGCGCGGCTACCGTGGCATGATAAAAGGGGAGATCATCAGGCTGGAGTCAAACTCTGTAAGTAATACTATACAAAAAGGCGGCACCATACTTCGCTCGGCCAGAAGTAAGGAGTTTACGACTAAAGAAGGACGCAGAGAGGCTTACGAGCAACTTAAAAAGTATGGAATTGAGGGCCTGGTAGCTATTGGCGGAGACGGCACGTTTACCGGAGCCAATATTTTTTGCGAAGAGTTTGGCATACCGGTTATCGGAGCACCCGGCACCATAGACAATGACCTGTACGGCACAGATTACACCATTGGTTACGATACTGCTGTTAACACGGCCCTGGATGCCATTGATAAGATACGCGATACAGCTGACAGCCACGACCGTGTGTTTTTTATAGAGGTAATGGGCCGCGACTCCGGTTATATTGCTATACCTTGTGCCATAGGCGGCGGTGCCGAGATTGTAATGATACCGGAGACCGAAACGAGCATACAATCTGTTGTAGATACGCTACGCACCGGCTGGGACCGCTCCAAAACATCTTTTATTGTGATCGTGGCCGAAGGGGACGAAGCCGGAAACGCAACAGAAATAGCTTCTCAGGTACAGAAAATGCTGCCCTACATGGATGCCCGCGTAACTATACTTGGCCATGTGCAAAGAGGAGGCGCCCCTACTGCTGCCGACAGAATGCTGGCCAGCCAATTGGGCATTGCCTGCGTGGATGGTTTACTGGAAGGACGCAAAAGTGTAATGGCCGGAATCATGAACTCAGAGCTGGTTTACACACCATTTATTGATACCATTACCAAGCAGAAATCCATTAACCCGCATTATATTGATATGGTAAAAATACTTTCGGTATAGCGTAGTAAAGTTGGCGTTGAAAGCAGTTAAGTATGGCAAGTAGGTTTCGTACAGCTAATACAGTCCCCTTTTCTAGCCAGGTATCAGCTTTAGATTTTAGAAACCGATGAAAGCAGAGATCTACAGGTATAAGAACACTACTAATATATGCAAGATCAGCTTTTACACCTACTCATATAGTGCAGATAACCGTATGTTTACGCATATCTACTAGTTAGTAGCAATTTTTAATTATAAGAATCGAGTGAACAAGAAGTTTCTAAGCATTTTCATCTTGATAGCTATTATCCTTAACTCATGTGGGAACAGAAACTTTATAGAGTTAAAAGATAATGTTGCTTCGGTTGAAAAATCTATACTTCAAGTCGATAGTATCTTCAGAAAGTTTGATGATTCAGTTAGTCTTGTCTTTGTCAAAGACAACCAGCTTAACATCAACCAGACGAACTACAATAACTTTAATTCTCTAACTCAAGAGCAGGTGCCAGAGCTGGGCCATTTAGACAGTTCAGATTGGCAACTTCTAAAAACTAACTTGACTCTTCTGCAAAGGAATAACATCATTGGCTTTAGTAGTACCAGATATGGATTCACCAGATTTATCTATAAAGATGAACCAGGTGAAGCTTACATGAACAGGTACATTGCCTTGGATAACGGAAACCTATCATTGGACCATACAGGGTATAAGCTTCTTGACAGGAAGTCAAACCTGGTGCTGTTTTCTGGAAGGTAAAGTAAAATGGAGAATAAAAAGCTACTAACACTGCACATAAGTCAAGCTTCGGCTACGCCTTGCTCATTTTATGTACCAACCGTTATACTAAAATCAATACCTCAAAAACTAAACTTAAACGAGAAGTTATACTTTGTTATAACCTACACCTGTTTCTCTTTTAGTTCTTGATCCGGACATAAATGTATAGTTCTATGGGAAAACAAACCTTATTTGCTTTACTGTTTATACTTTTCGCTTTTACAAGCTGCGACAAAAAATGCTCCAGTGTAGACTGCATAGTGGAGCCCTTTGTGTTTAAGCTAACAAACGCAGAAGGCGTAAACCTGCTCGACGATGGCTCTGTAAAACTAGAACAGCTATACATTGCTACTGCAAACGCTATGGCACCCCTTGTACGTGTTGCTACAATAAAATACGGAGACGAAACCTGGTTAGAAGCAGCAGTAAACAGTACCAACAGTAACTATACTTTAAACATCGAAGGCTACCGATCACAGAATTTGAGCTTTGCCTTTGATGTTCGCACAGGTGAATGCTGCACCTCTGTTACGATTAAAGAAGTACATCTGGACTCCAAGCCTCTACCTGAAAGCCACTTTGGCAGAACAGTAATCCTCCCCTAATGCGCTTTAAAGCATAGCTCAGGAAAATCTTTACATCTAAAAGCCCCTGCCTGTACATAGGCAGGGGCTTTTATTATTTTTTCACAAGGCAATTATAAGCTGATTGTTGCACTACGATTTAGCACTCTACTCTAATTAACCTGAAATACGTTGGTACCAGAAACTAAATAAACGCTTTAATCTATCCATATTCATACTTTTCCGTAAAAGCAGAACACACTAAAAGTTTAACCACTTATCGCATCTGCTAAACATATCGGAATAGGAATACTAAAGTTTATACTTTGGTTTCTGGCCATCATTATCGGCCTTGTTATACTTATTGTTATTGCCCTTCAAATACCTGGGGTACAAAACTTCGCAGCTCAGAAAGGTGCCTCCTATCTATCTAACATGCTCGATACAGAGGTGCGAATCGGCCGCTTTACCACCGACTGGCGCAACACCTTGGTTCTTAAGGGTGTATATGTAGAAGATCAGCAGCAGGACACCCTCTGGTATTCTGAGCGCCTGGGCGTTGACATGAAAATACTTTCGTTGCTGAGCGGCGAACTGAACATCAGCAAAATCGACCTCGACAACGCTACTCTTAAACTGCATATCCGCGAAGACAGCACCACGAACTTTGATTTTATAACCGAAGCCTTTGCCACCGATACCACCACAGCACAACCCGCCGATACATCTGCGGCCATGGCCATTAATCTGGGCATGATCAACCTGAATGATGTATACCTGGTGTTCAGGGATGATGCCGGAGGTAACTACATACGGGGAAGAGTGGGAGAACTTGCCACCACCATGGAGGAGCTAGACCTGGATGCACAGCGCTATATGGTAGATGAGGTAGAGCTGCGCAACACCTGGGTAAACTACGAGCAAACCAAGATACCGCCACCCTCCGGAGACGAAGAGCCACTGGAAATGGATTTTGGCCTAAACCGGGTTGCCCTAGAGAACATACAACTAAAGTACCTGAGCAGGATAGCTGAGCAGAGCATTGAGCTAAACTTGGGAAAATCCGAAATCATATCAGATAACATAGATCTGAAAGGCGCGCGCATAGATCTTAAGAGCCTCGACCTGCACAACACAAAAGTGCTTTACGCTCAGGAAAAGTATAAGCCCTCCGACTCGCTGGCTGTAAACCCTGAACGCACCGTTGAAAAGCTGGACCAATCGGTAGAGAAAGCTGCTGCACAACCTATGAACTGGGTATTGGCATTGGGAGAACTGGATGTAAGCGGCCTGGAGGTAAAATTCGATAACTTTAACGTACCGGAGCAGCCTCGCGGCATGGATTACGACCACCTGCACTTCACTAATGTTGCCATGGATGCTGAAGACCTGATCTATAGCCTGAACAGAACTGAGGCCAAGATAAACCAGCTGCAACTAAAAGAGCAAAGCGGCTTTACGCTGCAAAACCTGCAAGCCAACATTATTTTCGACTCTACGGCCACAAGCATAACCGGCCTGGATATTAAAACACCAAATAGCCACCTGCAAAACCAGTTGGCCATGCAGTACCCATCCCTGGATGCTATGGCAGAGCGCCCCGAAAGTATAAGCCTGGACGTAGATTTACGCAACAGCTACATAGGCATGCGTGATGTGCTATATTTTGTTCCGGACCTGGCTCAGAACCCATCTTTCAGAAGTATAGCCAACTCCACTATACAAGTAAATGCACAGGCAAACGGCCCTGTAAACAACTTGCAGGTAAGAAACCTGCAGTTACAAGGTTTAAGCGGCACCAACGTAGATGTGAGCGGCACCATCCGCAACACAATGGATCCTGATAATTTATACTTGGATACCAACATCAGGCAGTTTACCACTACCCGCACCGATGTACAGGCCCTGCTACCTGCCGGCACCATGCCAGACAACATCAGGCTACCACAGCAAATGAGCCTGACGGGTAACTTTACCGGAGGTATGACAGCCTTTGATGCCAGCGCCGATATACGCACCTCTTTTGGCAACGCTGATGTGGTGGTAGACATGGGAGCCAACGAGACTTTTACAGCAACTGTACGCTCCGGCGGCTTCGACCTGAACCAGCTGTTTACCGATAGCCTGGGTTTAGGTAAAATAGCTCTGAATGCGAAGGCAAAAGGCCAGGGACTTACGCCCGAAACTATGCAGGCTAATGTAGAGGGCAATATTCAGGTTCTTGACTACAACAACTATACGTATAACAACATCGCCCTCAATGCCAACATCAATCGCAACCTGTATGCTGTAAAAGCAACGGCAAAAGATCAGAACCTTGCCTTTAACTTAGTTGGTGATTTTAACCTCAGAAACGAACAGCAGCCAGTGTACAACTTTGATCTGGACCTGGCCAACGCAAACCTGCAAGCGCTTAACCTTTATCCTGATCCGCTTGCCGTGAGAGGCAGGTTAGAAGGTAGCTTTACCGGAGCAGATGCAGCTACAATAAGTGGAAAACTAATCGGCGATGAATTGGTGGTGCAGCATAACAACCGCTCCTTCCCTATCGACTCGTTGCTGATGACGCTAGACCAGCGCGGTGACATAGCAGCCGTAACAGTACAATCTGATTTGCTGGATGCAGAAATGAATTTTGAGAATTCGCTGGCTACCCTGCCTACTGCCCTGCAAAAGCATTTCTCAAATTACCTCGACCTGCAACCAGACCCGCCGTACCCTGCTAACCTGAACCTGGGCGACTTTACAGCAAGGCTTAACCTCAAAAACACCGGACTGATCAACTCGTTTGTACCAGGACTGGAACAATTGCAAACTGAAGGGCCAATTACGGCATCGTATAACGGCGAGACCCAGCAACTGCAGCTGGATGGTATTATCAGTAAGATTGTGTATACCGACTACACAATAAACACTCTGAATATGCAGGTACGCGGCGACCGTAATCAATTAGGCTATACTTTGGCACTTAATAGTCTTGTATCGCCCTCTCTGAACGTGCGGGATGTAACATTGGAAGGTGCTGCCAGAGACGATGAATTACTTGTAAAATTGGCAGTTGCTGAAGACAGTGCTAATGCGAGATTTGTGGTAGGCGGAGCATTGTCAAGTATAGGCCGCGGCTACCGTTTTGCCTTTAACCCGGACCAGCTGGTTATAAACGGCGACACCTGGACTGTACCTCAGGATAATTACCTGCAGTTTGACACAGATTTGCTTTACGCTAACAACATTCGGCTAGCGCGGAATGATATGGCCATTGGCTTGAACAGCACCGGCCCAGTAGCCCCCAATGCACCTTTAAATTTAACATTTGACAACCTGGACATTGGCTACCTGGTGCAATCGTTCCAAAAACAGGATAGCCTAGTAAATGGCATCATAGACGGAGAGGCAACAGTGCAAAACTTAATGGCCGGGGATCTTTCCTTTACCTCCGACTTAACGGTATCAGACCTGATTTACCAAGGTGTGCCTGTGGGCAACATTGCACTGCAGGCCAACAGCGCCGGAGTTAACCGTTATGATATAAATGCAGCGCTTACAGGTAACAACAACCAGCTAAAGATTACAGGCCTGATGGAAACGCAGCCTAATGCCACGCTGCTGAACTTGAACGCCAACATCGCCAGCCTGAACATGGCTTCCTTTCAGGGCTTTACCGAAGGTATAGTAGATGATCTGGGAGGTACAGCACAAGGCGACCTGCGCATTACAGGCACCCTCGACGACCCAAGTATACTTGGCCAGTTAAATTTTAATCAGGCGCAGTTTAACCTTACCCAACTAGGGTCCCTTTTCACGCTAGAGAACGAGCAGCTGGTATTCAACGAGACAGGCATCAACTTCCCTAACTTTACCATAACCGATTCGCTAGGCAACGACCTTCTGGTAAACGGCAATATTTTAACTCAGGATTATCTGGATTATACTTTCGACCTGGAAGTAGATACAGACCGTTTTCTGGCACTTAACTCCACAGCACAGGATAATAATTTATTCTACGGCACTGTGTATGTAGGAGCCAATGCGGCCATTACCGGCAACATGATGCAACCCATTATAAAAGTAAATGCCCGTGTGTTAGACGGCTCAGATTTCACGACAGTTATTCCTGCCGATGAGGTAGGGGCAGCTGAGCGAGAGGGTATTGTAGAGTTTGTAAACTTAAACCCTGAGATGACACGCATTATTCGGGAGCAGAAAGAAGGCGATACTACTGAGATTACTGGTTTTGTGGGCGCAGATGTAGAGGCAGAGCTTGTTGTAACTGACGAAACACAGATTACCATTGTAATAGACCCTATCACCGGCGATAATTTAACAGTACGCGGCAACGCTGATCCGCTATTTATTGGAATGCGGCCAAGCGGCGAGATCAATATGTCGGGCCGCTATACGGTAACAGAAGGTAAGTATAGTATGGATTTCTACGACTTAGCGTCCCGTGAGCTGGAAATTGCAGAAGGTAGCTACATAAACTGGACAGGCGATCCGCTGCTGGCTACCATGGATATTACCGCTATCTATAATGTCAGAACTGCTCCACAGGAACTAGTGTCATCGCAGGCTGGAGGTTACGAAGAAGCGGCACTCAGGAATCAGCTTCCTTTTGAGGTACACGTTTTCGTAGAGGGCGAAATACTTACTCCAGAAATCAGTTTTGATGTGCAGCTACCAGAGCAGGAACGTGGCAGTGTGCCGCCGATTGTGCTTACCAGCCTTGGAAACCTTCGTCAGGATGAGTCTGAACTAAACAAGCAAGTGTTTTCGCTACTGGTGCTCAATCGCTTTATGGCCCCTGATCCTTTTACCAGCTCCGGCGGTGGGTTTGAGTCTACGGCGCGTAACAGTTTAGGCCAGGTAATGACCGACCAGCTAAACCAGCTGACAAACCGTTATGCAGGCGGGCTAGGCCTGGAGTTAGGGGTAGATTCTTACCAGGATTACTCTTCCGGCTCGGCACAGGGCCGCACTGACTTGAATGTAGCCATGCGTCAGCAGTTCCTTAACGACAGGCTTACGGTGCGTGTGGGTACCGACATTGGCCTGGAGGGCGGTAGTCAGACAAACCAGACCATGAGCGGCTTTGGCGGCGACATTTCAGTAGAATACTCCTTAACTGAAGATGGCAGGTTGCGTGTGCGGGGTTTCCAGCGTAACCAGTACGAAGGCGTAATTGAGGGCGGTGATGTGCGGGCAACCGGTTTGGCCCTGATTTTTGTACGTGAATATAACAACTTCTCCGACCTGTTCCGTGACCTGGAAAGCCGACGCAGACGAGACGAGGAACGCCGGCTGGAGGCCGCAAAGAAAATACGCAAGGAGAAAAAAGAAGTAGAAGCAGAACTAGAAGAAGGTACGAAATAAAACTATGCAAGAAATACACCCCCGGCTCAGGCTGAAAAAGGCCTGCCATCTGCTGTTGGTATGCCTGCTACTGGCAGGCTGCAGTGTAACCAAAACTGTGCCCGAGGATGATGCTTTGTTTACTGGTTTTGATGTAAAGGTAGAGGGAGAAAACGACAGCAGCAACCGCAGTGCAGAACTTGAAACCGAACTCAGCGCCACAGTGCGCCCTGAACCAAATGCATCCATACTTGGCCTGCGCCCAAAGCTCGCTATCTACAATGCTTTTTACACTGAAAAGGAAAAAGGGATCAGCCACTGGATCATGACTAAGCTGGGGGAGCCACCTGTACTTATCTCGCAGGTAGATACCGGCAGCGTGAGCCAGATTATGAGCAACCGCCTGCACAACCGCGGCTATTTTAACAATACTGTAGGCAGCACCACAGCCGTAGATAAGAAAAAGAAAAAAGGCACCATTAGTTGGACAGCCCAGGTAGGAGAACCGTATCGCATCCGAAACATTAAATATACTTTAGATGATTCGCTTCAGGTACACCAGGATATCGAGCGAACCCAGCAAGAATCTCTGCTCAAGGCCGGAGAGCCTTACGACCTAAGCATCATGACAGATGAGCGTATCCGGATAGATGGCGTGCTCAAAAACAAAGGCTACTACTACTTTAGCCCTGATCTACTTATATTTAGTGTGGATACCACCGTGGGCAACCGCCAGGCTGATGTACTGATGCGCATCAAAAGTGCGGCTTCATCGCAGGCGCTTCGACCTTACAAATTAGATGATATTTACATTCTTGCCAATTATTCCCTCGGCGACAGCCTGGCAGTTAGGGATACCGTTAGTTTTCAGAACTATCATTATATTCCTAACGAAGAGTATATGAAAGCACGCCACTTGCTCGACGGTGTGTTTCTGGTGCAGGATAGTATTTATACCCGTGAAAACCACCTCCTCACCATTAAACGCCTTTCAGGGCTCTCAGCTTATAAATTCGTGAACATAGACTATGAGCCTGATACTGCCAATACAGATAAACTTGACGCCTTTGTGTTTCTTACACCGGCTTTAAAAAAATCGCTGCGGGCGGAGGCGCAGATGGTAAGCAAATCCAACAACTTTGCCGGTCCGGGACTTAATGTGTCCTTCCGGAACAGGAATACATTCAGAGGATCAGAAGTACTCAGGGTAGAGTTTACCGGCAGCTTCGAATCGCAGGTGGGTGGCCGCGGCACAGGTAGTGCGCCAGAAGGCGTAGAGCAACCAGAAAAGAGCAACATACCATCTTACGAGTTGGGAGTTCAGACGTCATTATCTTTCCCAAGAATTCTATCGCCGTTTAACCTGCGTAACCTGCGCACTGAATTTGTGCCGCAAACTCGTATTGGGCTGGGCTTTAACTTTCTGAGCAGATCAGGCTTTTACCAGCTTAACTCTTACAACGCTACCTACGGCTATACCTGGCGGCCCAAAGAGACATTAACTTTTGATGCCACGCCGATAAACCTGCAGTATGTGCGTCTGACTAATCCAACTGATGAATTTAACGAACGACTGGCCCGCAACCCATACTTACAGCGCAGCTTTGAAAATCAGTTTATAATTGGCGGCATCTACCAGATGACCTACACCAACCAAATGCTTAAAGACCGTACCAGCAACATCTTCGACAGGATAACCCTGGATATGTCTGGAAACGTGGTGAGCGGTTTTCAGTCGCTGACGGGTAAGCCTAAGCCTACAGAGGAGGAGCCACGCGTACTGTACAGAGACCGTTATGCACAGTATGTGCTGTTAGACAATGATTTCAGGCACTACCTTAATATGGGCAAAGAAAGCCAGCTGGTATGGCGGCTGGTAACCGGTGTCGGTTACTCTTATGGCAATTCATCTACTATGCCGTATGTAAAGCAATTCTCTATTGGAGGGCCAAACAGCGTGAGAGCGTTTAGAGCAAGAAGTATAGGCCCCGGAACTTATAACCTCCCAGATGAGCAGGTATTCTCCTTTTTTGATCAAGTAGGTGATATTAGGCTGGAGACAAACTTAGAATATCGCTTTCCGATTGCCGGGTTCTTCAAAGGTGCTGTATTTGCCGATGCCGGTAACATCTGGAACCTACGCGAAGACCTTAATGAGGATGGAGAGCCAGAAAAACCTGGAGCCCAGTTCGAAGCAAAAGACTTCTTAAGCGAATTAGCGGTAGGCACTGGTGTAGGCCTGCGCATTGATATTGAGTTCTTTGTAATCAGGTTAGATTTAGGTATACCGGTACGTGTGCCATACCTGCCAAAAGGAGATCGCTTCGTGCTAAACGAGTTTAACGGCAGCTTCAGCGGCGACTACGGCATGGTACTTAATATTGCGATAGGTTATCCGTTTTAATTGTTGATTGTTGGGGATAGAAACGCAATATGGATAAAGGAGCGCGCAGTTTATACTTTAGATGCCACGGCAAGTATAAAAACCTGCAAGTATAAAGTATGGCAAGTAGTGGTCTTAAACTGCCTGAGCAGAATTATGGTATTTCAAAAAAACAATCAGCAGTTAACAATCATCCACTTATTTGCTCATCTATATACCCTACAATCTCTTCCCACTGCTGCGGATAGAACCAGGTATACTCATCAGGATGCTTTGTAAACCAGGTAAGCTGGCGTTTAGCGTAGCGGCGGCTGTTACGTTTTAGCAAACGTACGGCCTCTACCCAGTCATACTTCCCCTCCAGGTAATCGAATATCTCTTTATAGCCAACTGTTTGCAATGCGTTATGCTCCCGGTATGGGTATAGTCCTTTAACTTCATCTAGTAGCCCCTGTTGCAGCATCAGGTCCATACGCTGGTCTATGCGGCTGTAGAGTTCTGCCCTATCGCGGTTTAAGCCAATTTTAATAATGTTGAAAGGCCGCTCCTGCTTCTCGCTTCTACGATATGAAGAATAAGGATGTCCGCTACTCAGACATACTTCCAGCGCCCGCACCACACGTTGGGTATTAGCTTTATCAACCTGCGCAAAGTATAAAGGGTCAAGCTTTTCCAGCTTCTCCAGCAGCGGTTGTATTCCTTCCGTCTCACACTGTTTGGTAAGTTCTTCTCTTATGGTTGGGTCTACTTCCGGCATTTCGTCCATTCCCTCCAGCACAGCACGCACGTATAAACCGGAGCCACCAGTCATCAGTACCACGTCCTTCTCCCGGAACAGTTCCTCCAGCAGCTGCAGCACATCGGCTTCGTAAGCGCCAGCATTATACTCTTCGGTTATACTATGAGAATCTATAAAATAATGCTTAATTCCTTGTTGCTCTTCTGGAGTGGGCTTGGCAGTACCAACACTCATCTCCCTGAAAAATTGCCTGGAGTCGGCAGAGATAATGTCTGTTTGGTAATGCTTTGCCAGCTGTACGCACAGGTCTGTTTTGCCAACAGCCGTTGGCCCCACCACAACTACCAGGTGTTTCTTTTTGGTTATACTTGCCATAGTCGCTCATAAAACCGGAATAGCTTCTGCTCTTCCTGCTGCCAGTTTAGTTCCTGTTTTGCCAGTTCACAGTTTGCCGCCAGCCTTTGGTATAGTTTCTCATCGGTTAGCAGCATTTCCAGTTTAGTTCTTATCTCCTGCACATTTAGGCTGGTTAGTACCCCAACCTCATATTTATCATTCAGTTGCCTGTACTCCGGAAAATCAATTACCAGCTGCGGTACACCTGCATGTATGTAATCAAAGAATTTATTTGCCAGCGAATAATAATAGCTAAGGCCTTTGTTCTCCAGAAGCATCACCCCCACCTGGCAACTTCTTGTTATCTGGAGCAAGTCTTTTGGCAGTATTTGCCCTTTAAACTCTACCTTATCTTCTACTTTTAGTTCTTTAGCTAACCTTTGCAGCTCATCAAACACATCACCTTTTCCACAGATAATCAGCTTCGCATCCAAACCTATCATGGCCTCCAGTAGTGGTTCCAGCCCCCGGCCTGCGTTTACAACACCTTGGTAAAGTATGGTTTTTGGCATTTTTACAGCAGTAGCGTCGGGTTGCATAACAGGCAGGTTGCGCAGCACCTCAAAGTTGGCTTTATACTTTCTGTGATAGATGTAGGCAATAGACTGTGTTACCGTATAGGCGTATTGGGTTCTTGTAACGATAAATTTCTCTATGGCAGTCCAGGCGGCTTTTACCAGTTTACGGTCTGTTACCTCTATCACCTCCGGAAAGTACTCATGTGCATCATAAACAAAAGGCACCTTCTTCGCTTTTGCCTGAAAGTATACCGGTAGGGCTGTGTCCAGATCTATGGCGCAGAGGGCATCATAGCTATTGCGAGCCAAGTAAAAGTATAGCCGCAGCATAAACTCCAGGTAAAAGAGCTTACCTTTATGATACTTGCACTTAAGACGGTGCTGCCTGTAAGGTTGCTGCTCCAAGGGCTGAGAGTCCGGTTTTTCCCTGCCTACTAGCTCTACCTCGTACCCACGCCTGGCCAGCGAAGTGCAGATTCGCTGCATGCGCTGGTCGTGGTTTAAATCGGTAGTTACAGTAAACAGGATTTTCTTCATGGGCAGTAGCAACAAATTAAGCAAAGTTAGCACTAACAGCAACTGTTATGTGTTTAACTACAGCAGCATGGTGCAATAGCATTGCTTAATTTGCTAAATTATGACGCAATTTGTAAAATTAATATCAGAGTGTAGTGCCAAGCGTAAATTACACCTGTATAACGTAGCCGAATTCCAAGATGCCTAATATACCAATTGGTCCTCCTGACTCACACCTGGTACAGCTAGCAAGTAACTTGCTGGATGTGCTTTCACAGCTTTCAAAATCTGGCAACGGGTTATTGGTTGCCTTGCCCGATGGACAGATTGTTGCCGTAAACTCGCAGCTAAAACAGTACACACAGGCTACCTCCCAGCAATTGCAAGACCTTCTGGACATGGATAACACTATGTATCAGCAAGTAATGGACGAACTAAGCCTTAATCAGATTTTCTCAGGTAATTTTCAGGTTGCTTCCAATACGCTACGCAGCACCTATCACTACAGCATCAAACTGATACATTTTCAGGAGCACCAGTTTGTATGTGCGGAGCTTTCTGGCATAGGCCAGCCTTCTACCCTGATTCCTACTGAAGGCGACAGTTATCATAATGTATTCGACAACAGCGTTGAGCCTCTGTTTATACTCGATTGCAGCGGCAACTTTATAGACCTAAACCAAAGTGCGCTTAAAATGATCCATAAGTCGAAGGAGGAGCTTATCGGTACTTCAATCTTCAGGAACTTTGGATTAAATCTGTTTGAGCGGGTAGCATTAAAAAATCAACTTAACCAGGTACTTACAGGCCAGACACAGCGCTTTGAGTGGTGGCTGCACGAAGATAACAACGAGCTGTTGCCTATCGAAATCTCACTTCAGGCTGGCAGTTTCCGAGACGAGCCTGTAATTTTTGGCTATGTCAAAAACCTGTACGAAGTTATAGATTCTGAGCAGGACGTACGCTTTAGAAACCACCAGCTAGAATTTGTGAATCAGCTTATCACCAACTTGTCGTCTTCAGATAGCCAGCATGAGGTGTTAAACCATACATTGGATGAGTTGATTGATAAAAGTGATGTGACAGGCGGCGCGGTTTATACTTTTTCGCAGTCTGATAACATGCTGCTTCTCTCCTACTCAAAAGGAGATGCTGGCTCTGCACCGGTGCCTGAGCAGGTAGAGTTACCAGCCTCCCTGGTTAATAAGATATTAAAAAGCGAAAAAAGAAAAGCACACACAGACGCACGTGTTTTCCTGAAAAAGGCAATTCAGAAAGACCTGACTGTAGTGCCTGTCACCACCGATACAGAGCTGTTGGCCCTGATTCTGATGTGGCCAGGTAACGACCCAAACATGTCGCAGCCTTTTATAGCCCTGCTTGATTTCATTGGCAGTGCCATAGGCAACTACATCTCCCGGCACAGGCTGATGCATCAGCTCTCCCTTTCCGAAGATAAGTATAAGCTGTTATTTGAGGCGTCTTACGATGCTATCATACTTTTTAAAGAAGGAAAGGTAATAGAGTGCAATGAGAAAACACTGGAATTTTTCAGGTGCACACGCGAAGATGTTATTAGCCATACGCCTATGGATTTTTCGCCTGAATACCAGCCAGACGGCTCCCGTTCAGATGAAAAAACCGCACGGTTAATGGAAGAGGTAATCACAACAGGAAAGTCTATTACGTTTGAGTGGAAGAACCGCCGTAAAGACGGCACACTGTTCGACACAGAGATCACGGCCAACCCTCTTCAAATTAATGCCGAAAATTACATCCAAGTATTTAAACGCGATATAACCCAACGTAACCAGGCTCAGCAGGCTGTGCGTCGCCAGGAAATCCTGAACGAGTCTATGAGCCAGTTCAGGAGCTTTTTGGAGAAGGTAAACCTGATCTACTTTAGCTTGGATAATCACGGCATCATTACCTATGCGAACGATTACTTCCTGAAGTACATTGAGTACAGCCGTGATGAGCTGATTGGCCAAAATTACTTTGAGTTGCTGGTGCCGGCGCAAGAGCAGGCGCATCGGCATGAAGAATACCTGGCCACATTAGGTTCGAGGCAATTAAACACTTACTACGAACGCGATGTAGTATCCAAGTCGGGGCAAACCAAAACGATCCGCTGGAACAGCATGTTTGAGTATAACGCTGAAGGCGACCTTATCGGCGTAACCATGGTGGGTAAGGATATGACCGACAAGCGTATTGCTATGGAGGCGCTCAAGGATAACAAAATCCGATTGCAGGACCTGTTCGATAACGCGCATGACCTTATCCAGAATATCTCTGTCGATAACAAATTTATATTTGTGAACAGAGCCTGGAAAGAACGCTTAGGATATACCGACGAGGATATTGAAACGCTTACCCTAAACGATATTGTGCACCCTTACTATAAGGCAAAGCTGATTTACCAGCTACGCAACTTGTACAAGGGAGAAAATGTAAACAAAATCGAAACAGTGTTCCTGACAAAAGCAGGAAAGCCGGTTCACCTTATCGGAAGTATAACTTGCAGCTGGCAAGACGGACGCCCTGTAGCCACACGAGGTATATTGCACGACATTACGGATCGTATAAAGGCAGAGCGCCTGCAGAAAGTATACTATAGTATTGCCAACCTGGCCATCAGCAGCAAAGACTTAAACTCGCTGTACTCTGCCATTCACAGGGAGCTAAGCAAGATTATCGAAACCCGAAACATCTACATAGCCCTTTGCGATAACGACCAAAGTAACCTTCATTTTGTGTACTTGGTTGATCAGTTCGTAGAAAAATCCGGAAAAATAACCCGGCACCGGCCTTTTACATCAGGCCTTTCTGAACACATTATACAATCGGGCAAACCGCTGTATATGCAAAAAGCAGACCTGATAAAACTGGCAGAGCAGGAAAACCTGACCATACACGGCGCTATACCAGAGGTTATGCTTTGCTCCCCGCTGGCCATCGGCGACAGGATAATCGGTGTAATTACGCTGCAGGACTATCAGAACCCTGACGCTTATGTGCACACAGATATTGAGATACTGCACTTTATTTCGAACCAGGTAGCCTTGGCTATTGAGCGTAAGCGCAACGAGGAGCAGATAAATACGCAGAACGCGCGCTTAAATGCCATTTTCGAAAGCGGAACACATCATATGTGGTCCTTGAACCGAAACTTTGAGCTTACCTCCTTTAACCGGAACTTTGCACAAAGCTTTGAGAACAGGAACGACCAAAGTCTGCTGCCTTACACAAAAATAGATAATGATAGCATGTTGCCGCTGCATAGAAACTCTTATGATTTCTGGCAGGAGAAGTATGAACTGGCGTTTCAAGGGGAGCCGCAGCACTTCGAGGTCCACTTATCAGATCCTGAAAGCTGGCGAGAAGTATACTTGCACCCAATTTACCTAGAAAACGGCACCTTCGATGAGATTTCGGGTATAGCCCTGGATATTACAGACAAGAAAAAATCGCAGCTGGCGCTGGCTGAGAACGAGGAAAAATTCAGGCACGTGTTTGAGTCGTTTCAGGATGTATACTACCGAACGGCCATGAACGGTGAAATTGAGCTGATTAGCCCATCTGTTAACGACCTGTTGGGATACTCTGAGAAAGAAATAGTAGGGAAAAACGTAAAATCTTTTTACGCCAATAAAGAAGACTTTAGTGAGCTAAAACGCCTGGTGCTGGAGCACGAAAGCATCCGCGATTTTGAAGTAGACATTGTAAGAAAAGATGGCACTACCATAAACCTTCTAGTTGATAGCCGGCTAACTTACGATGCTGAGGGCAATGCTATTGCCATGGAAGGTGTGGCCCGTGATGTTTCGGAGTTAAAGCGTACACAAAAGGAGTTGCTCACTGCAAAAGAAGAAGCTGAAAACCTCCTGAAGGTAAAAACACAGTTCCTAGCCAACATGAGCCACGAGCTGCGCACACCAATGAACGGCATTATCGGTATGATAGACCTGCTGAGCCAGGTGAATATAGATCCGGAGCAGAGCGAATACATCGACACGCTCCGTAAATCATCCGATGCCCTGCTGGCCATCCTGAACGATATTCTGGACCTAAGTAAGATACAAGCCGGCAAGTTGGCTGTGAGTGAAAGCAGCGTAGACCTACACGAAACTGTAGGCAAGATACACTCTCTTTTCGCAAACCGGGCACAACAAAAAGACCTTACCTTTACTTATACTATAGCCGATAAAACGCCGCGTTACATTGTAACCGACGAAACAAGGCTGCTGCAGATACTTTCTAACCTTACATCCAATGCCATTAAATTCACTAACTCCGGTGATGTAAGTATAACTGTTGAAAGCGAGTGGCAACAATCCGATAAGTATAAACTTAAGGTCAAGGTTAAAGACTCTGGTATAGGTATAACTCCTGAAAACCAGGCTCTACTGTTTACCGACTTTACTCAGTTGGACAACTCTTCTACCAAAACATTTGGCGGAACAGGACTTGGGCTGGCTATATCGAAGCAGCTAACGCACCTGCTTGGCGGCGATATAGGAGTAGAATCCATACCAGGTGATGGAAGCGTGTTTTGGTTCTACGTTATAATTCGCAAGGCTACAGAGGCAGAGATAAAGGACCACCTAAGCAGGCAGCAGCTGCAGGACGTAGAGCAAAAAGCATTAGACTACAAGCCAATGGTGCTGCTGGTAGACGATAACCAAATAAACCAGAAGGTGGCTCAGAAACAACTCGAACGCCTCGGATGCGAAACAGATATAGCATCTAACGGCTACGAGGCTATCGAACTTGCTACCTCAAAATCCTACCACATTATTTTCATGGATATACAGATGCCGCAGATGGACGGTGTTACAGCTACCAAGCACATAAAAGAGCAGCTTGGAAGCAACTGCCCTCCTATTGTAGCCATGACAGCCTACTCTATGAAAGATGATGCCGAAAAGTTCATGAACCAGGGTATGGATGATTATGTATCCAAACCGGTGAAGAGCTCTGACCTTTATGCTACCATCAACAAATGGCAAAAAGAGAGCAACATCCTTGGCAGCATCGCGCAGGAAGCTACCATAGAGGAAGCTGCTACTGCAACCATCCCGATAATTGACAGTGAGGTGGTGGAGCAACTAAAGCAGATAGGCGGAGAGGATTTTACCAAGCAGCTATACTCTGAATTTGAGCAAGAAGCCGCTGAATTATTAGAAGAAGCTAAAAAAGAACTACAGGCACAACAATACAAGAGTATTTTGAGTACATTGCATCAGCTTAAGGGAACCGGCTTTACGCTTGGTATTAATCCGCTGGCAGAGTTAGCCAAACAGCTTGAACACGAGATCAAACATGATAAATTTGATACTGTGGACGATATGTTTGCGCAGCTTTTAGAACAATATGAGAATTACTGTAAAGCATATAAAGAAATCATCATCTAACTTACTCTTATGGCAGATAAAACTATCCTGATTGCAGAGGACAGCTCTGTGATACTTAACCTGACAAAAAAGATCCTTGAGCTTCAGAACTACAAAATACTGACTGCTAAGAACGGTGGTGAAGTGTTAAAGCAAGTAGAGAGTAACAAGATCGACGCCATTCTGATGGACCTGAACATACCGGTGAAAAGCGGCATGGATTGCACCCGTGAGATACGTGCGCACAAAGACCAGCAGATTGCAAAAATTCCAATTATAGCAGTAACCGGCAACGCCAACAACTACTCTATGGAGGATTTTAAAGAAGCTGGCATTAACGACTACCTGCCAAAGCCACTGGATTTCGACGCTCTGGTGTTAACCGTTAAAAAGTATACAGCTGAGTAAATGGAGCTAAAGTACACGCGGCCATTCTTAAACAAGCTGGAGGATATTTTTGCAGAGTCGGATTTTGTGCTGCGCTACGAAAAGGGCAATTTTAAAGCCGGCTACTGCGTGCTGAAGGATATGAAAGTGGCTGTGGTGAATAAGTATTTCAGCCTTGAGGGCAAAATTAATTGCCTTTACGACATTCTCCGCACTATTGCTGTAGACGAAACTCGTTTAAGCGAAAAAAACCGGCAACTTTATCTTGACATTCGAAATCAGGAAAAAGCCAATTGAAAGTAACATTTTTAGGCACGGGCACCTCGCAAGGCGTACCTGTAATAGGGTGCAGCTGCGAGGTGTGCCGCTCTGTAGACTATCGCGATAAGCGCCTGCGCGTGTCGGTACACCTGCAGGTAAACGGCAAAAGCATCATTATAGATTCCGGGCCTGATTTCAGGCAACAGGTACTGCGTGAGCGTATTAAAAAACTTGATGCACTGGTGTTTACCCACGAACATAAAGACCACACCGCCGGCCTCGACGATATCCGTGCCTACAACTTTTCTCAGAACAAAGACATTCCTATATTCGGTGAGCAGCGCGTGCTAGACCAGCTGCAGCGGGAGTTTGCCTACATTTTTGCAGATTATAAGTATCCGGGCATTCCTAGGGTAGAGCTTAATTCGATCAAAAACGAACTGTTTGAAGTAGAAGGCGTGCCTTTTACTCCTATCCGGGTGCTGCACTACAAACTGCCGGTGTTCGGCTTTAGGGTAGGCGACTTCACCTACATAACTGATGCCAACCACATCAGCCAGGAAGAGCAGGAGAAAATTAAAGGCTCAAAGGTTATTGTACTGAACGCCCTTCGCCACGAACCGCATATTTCGCACTTCTCTTTACAGGAGGCAGTAAATTTGTTGGAAGAACTGCAGCCAGAGCAAGCCTACCTTACACACATTAGCCACCTGCTGGGCCAGCATCGTGAAGTAGAGCCTCAACTGCCAGATTTTATACGTTTAGCCTACGACGGACTGCAAGTGGAAGTATGATTTATTTTGATTGCCTGATAGTTTGACAAATACAAAAAGCTAATTTTTTCAGACTCTCAGCATCAAATCAATCCTCATTTGTCCTTTGTCATCTAGTCCCTTGTCTAAAAAAACATGCATCAGAACTACTACTTTTTACGCCAGTTAACCACAGAGCTAGGCCACAAGTTGATCGGCATGAAAGCTGTAACCGCCTTTACACAGAACAAGGGCGAGTTGGTGTTGGGTTTTGCCGGCGAAGAGGAGGAATTCTACATTCGTGCTCTGCTAACATCACAGTTTACCTCCCTCTCCTTCCCCTCTGATTTTAAAAGAGCCAGAGCCAATACGATGGAACTGATGGAGCAAATGCAGGGCCAGTTGGTGCAGGAAGTGGTACAGCATCAGAACGAGCGCAGCTTTTACTTGAAGCTTAGCAATAATTTTATACTTCTGTTCAAGCTGTTCGGCAACCGCTCTAATATTATACTTTACCAGGAAGGAGTTCCTGTAGAGCTATTTCGAAAAAAGCTTCATGCTGATGCTGACCTCGACCCGTTACAGATGCACCGCCCAATGCAGCAAAATTTCGAAGCCTTTACTGCCGCCAACGGCAACATTAAAAAGGTATATCCAACCTTTGGCGACTTACCAGCCTTATACTTAGCAGAAAAACAATACGAGCAGAAACCGCTGGAGCAGCAATGGGAACTGGTACAAAGTATGCTCGATGTACTGGAGGCCCCGGAAGTATACTACATTATTCGCCTGGAAGACAAGCTGCGCCTGTCGTTGCTGCCACTCGGAGAAATTGTTTATACGTACACTAGTCCGCTTGAGGCTCTGAATGCCTATACCCGCTTATACTTATCAGAAACTGGTTTTGAGCGGCAATACACCCAGGCAAAGCAGCAGCTGGATCGTAAGCTGCACGTTACCCAAACAGTGCTGGAGCAGTCGGAGGCAAAAGTAAAGGAGCTGAAGCACAACAAATCCTACTCCCAGACGGCCGACGTGATCATGGCCAACCTAACTAATATTCCGCCACGCGCTACGGAGGTAGAACTGTATGACTTTTACACCGATCAGAACCGCATTTATAAGTTAAAACAGAACGAAACGCCCCAGAAGTTTGCCGAGCGGCTTTACCGCAAAGCCAAAAACCAGCACGTAGAAGTAAAGCAGCTAGAGGAAAAAGTTGAGCGAAAACTGGAAGAGGCAATTGTATTGGAGGATGCCCTGCAGGCACTAGCTGAGGCAAATGATTACAAAAAGCTGAAAGTATTTTTAAAAGAGTACGCCCCGCTGCTGGTAAGTAAACAACAGGCGTTGCAGGAGGTGCCTTTCAGGGTTTTCGAAACAGAGGGTTATAAGATATTGGTAGGTAAAAGCGCTAAAAACAACGATGAACTAACGCAGCGCCATACTTTTAAAGAAGATATCTGGCTGCATGCCAAGGATGTTTCAGGCTCTCATGTGATTATAAAATACCAGGCAGGAAAAACCATTCCAACCACTGTTTTGGAAAAAGCTGCCCAACTGGCCGCCTACTACAGCAAACGCAAATCCGACTCGCTGTGCCCGGTGATGTATACGCCTAAGAAATGGGTGAGAAAACCAAAAGGCGCTGCTCCCGGCGCTGTGGTTGTAGAGCGTGAGAAGGTTATACTTGTAAAGCCAGAGAATCCGTTTGAGCGGGTGAAGTAAAATCAATTTATACTTTGTGGTTATTTACTTCAGGTTTCAACAGTCTATATCCCTCCTTGTTTAAGATGTGGACTCGCTATTGAAAAGTATAAGTTCTATAGCAAAAGTATAAACATCCCCCTCGCCCCCTTCAAAGGGGGACTTTCCGCCATTGATTTAGCAGAAGTATAGTTTCATAGTTAATGCCACTCCTCGGACAGGTCGCGACCTGTCTTTACTAAACTTGATACTTCTCACCAACCCTCTCCTTTTTGTCATCCTGCCAAGGACCTTGGTAGAGGGGAGGTTAAGCGCCTGCTACCGTGGAACTCACCCCCAGCCCCACCGAGGAGGGGAATTTTGCCAGCTGCATCAGACGCCGGCGAAGAAGTGTCAATCCAAGTCCTTGTGTTGAGCGCCTCGAGAGGTTCCGGTGACGAGCGCCAGCGAGGCATTCGACGATAGGAGCAAAGGAAGCGAAAAGGGGGCCCCTACCCCCAGCAGCGCAATGCCCAAGGAGGAGGCCTCCCGGCCTTGGAGGGCACCAAAGCCAAAGATAGCCCTATTGGCTAGTAAAGCTTAGGAACAACAGTAGCTAGAAAGAAAGATAAAAAATATAATCCGCGACAAAGTATGAACAGGAAACGCAGATCAAAGGCAACAGAAATTCTGGAAAGTATAAAAGGAAAGTAGAGTGCGCACGGGGAGATTCGAACTCCCACACCCGAAGGCACCACCCCCTCAAGATGGCGTGTCTACCAATTTCACCACGTGCGCAGGTAAAAGGTGGATGCAAAAGTAAATAGCCGCACCGATATTTGCAACAGTCACAGGCATAGCTTTGACCTCCTGTACTTAATTTATACTTTCACAAAGTATAAATATAATAAAATCAAAGTCTTACGCTTTCTCAAGAAAATAATATTCGTTTATTCTCAATTTCCGAAACCATCTTAGGGCAACTGCATGTTCAAAAGACTAGCAATGGCTGCTAATTAGCACTACTTTGGGTATCTGTATAAATAAAACTGATACATAAGTATCTAACAATTAGGACATTTATTACCGAACCTTTAACTTTATCAAAATACAATTGTTTGGGTATTAAGGGATTGGCAATTTAGTTTCAGAGGTATATGAGCTTAGAGATCAAAGGACTTACAAAAGCATACGGTAAAAAGCAGGTACTTCAGGACCTGAACATTACCATAGAGCCAGGGCAATGCTACTGCCTTTTAGGCAAGAACGGCGTGGGTAAAAGTACCTTCTTAAACTGTATTCTTGATCTCGTGCAGCCAGACAGCGGTTCCATATCACTTTTTGGCCAGGATTATCACCAAAACGCGCTGGCTGTAAAGCAAAGTGTAGGTGCCCTCTGCGAAGATAATCCCTTAATAGAAGAGTTTACCGGCCTGGAGTACCTAAACTTTGTGGCGAAGCTCTATAAGCTAACTGCTGCAGAGGCTGACGAACGCATCACCAGCCTGACCAGCTATTTCTTCACCGATAAAGAGTCGCTGAACAAGAACATTGCCGGCTACTCTACAGGCATGAAAAAGAAGGTGGGCATTGCGGCAGCCATACTTCATAAACCAAGCATCCTTATACTCGATGAGCCTTTTACCGGCCTCGATCCAATTGCCGCTCAGCTCCTGGTTAACCTGATCCGAAATTATAGTACACCTAACCGTGTAGTGTTGATCTCGTCGCATGACCTGAACTATGTGGAGAAAGTGGCAACGCACATTGGCGTGCTTAACGATGGCCAGCTAATGTACAACGGCTCAGTGCAGGAGTTTACCATGAACGGCGAAAACCTGATAGACCAGGCGCTGTTCCAGTTGCTACTGCCGCACCACACCACCGAAACCAACATCGACTGGATGCTTAATTAGTGAAAAGTTGAGAGTTAAAAGTGAAGCGCAAGCTTCTCTGAACAAACTGTTAACTCATAGCTCTAACCGCTTAACTAGATTACATGGATTTGATCATATTTTCGTGCCGTGCCCGCTTTGCCAGCTTTTTCAGGCAAAAAAAGCTACAGCGCGTACTGCTGCTATCGTTGGGTATTGTAGGTTCGGCTTTTTATGCGTGGCTGTTCTCTTTTCTGCTGACCAAAGCGCATCAGGACGGTATCAATCCGGGTGTGCAGCAGGTGCTGCAGTATACTAACCTGTTCCTGTTGGCTATTATCATACTTCGCGGTTTCTTTCCGGCTTATATCCCTAAGTCAAACCTGATTCCGCGCATTTACCCGGTTAAGGCACTGCAGAAGTTCCAAGCTGAGTTTGTTGTAGAACTGGTGTCTCCGTTTTACTTTATACTTATAAACTTCCTGTTCCTGCTCTACCTGATGTCGCCGGAATACACGTTCTTACATTTGCTGCAGAGCACACTGGTTATACATACGGCACACGTAACGCTGCGCTCGCTGCAGGTGTTTGTGGAGCGGCGTATGCGCTGGCTAAGTATAAACTTTGCATCAGCGGCAGTAATGGCGGGTGGTTTTGTGGCCCTGCAGGCACGCGTGCCGATGTACACTGCTTCCGATGAATGGCTGTACCTAGTGGTGCACCTGGCAAGTTTGGGGCTTTTAATAGTATCTAACTTCTTTGTAGAACAGGCCGCTGCAGAGCCTAAGCGCCGTGAGGTATCTTACAGCACCAGCGCACGCCGCAGCCTTGGCTGGCGTTTGTTCAAGAACCACAAGCTAGCCAAACAGATGATTGTTTTTGGCTTGGTGTTTAAAGGCTTTTTCCTGGCCGTGGATGCATTTTCAGCTTACAAGACGGGTACTCATATCTTTGATAAGAATATGATCATGTGGATCTTCGTAGGGCCTATGATCATCTATAGCTATGTGTTTAACAATGCTTGGGGTTTTTACAGAAATCTTTGGCTCTCGATAGAGCGCAGCAGCGGCAGTTATGTTGATTTTGTGAAGGCAAGCCTCCTACCCTTGCGTGTGCCCCTGATGATGGACGCCATGCTGACGGTAATATATGTGATGCTCTTTAACCAGGCTAACGCAATGTTTATTGTGGCACTTTACATTGGCTCTGTGCTGCTGTTAACTCCATTCGGCATCATCGTTTCTATCATTAGTCCAAAGGCTATAAAGGGAGGTTTGTTTAGTTTTGAGGCGAAGTCTTCGTATTTCTACAACTTTCTGGGGATGGCACTTTATGCCATGCTCTTCCTGCCTTTGCTACACCCAATACTATACTTAGTTTATCCGGTACTAATCGGCCTCATGTTCTTTGCTTTGGTGGCTGTGCTAAGAGAGTACTCAACATACAAGTACAAACTCTTCGAGACTCTGTTTAAAGCAGAAGCATAAATATAAAAGTATAAGGCCCGGTAACTTTTGTTACCGGGCCTTATACTTTTATATAGTACAGAAAATTACACTTTTAGTTTTAACAGTAAACACTCACGACTAGAGCAGCTCAGAAAGGTCCAGCACGTTTGCTTCCATGTTGCCTTTTACCTCTACAGAAAGTGTTACCTTGCTCGGCTGAGGCGTTATGTCCTGCACACGAACCTCGCTTACGGCCCCCATCAACCTTACACCTTTTACTTCCATCCCTTCATTTAACAAATTGTTTGCCTTCAGCAGTTCTTTCTCAACAATATCATTTACATTGATTCTGGCTTTTCTGATGATCTGATTATAGGCTACTTTATTCACCATCACCTCTAAAGCTGTGTTGTAAAAACCGCTGCTAGTTCTGGAGTTTAAATTAAAGTGCTCTACGTATAGCTCCTGTGAGGCATTATCGTAGCCTAGTCTTGCCAACACATACAGGTCCACCTGATCGCGCTTCATCACCGTGCGTAGGATTCGTATTTTGACACGAAGTATAACCTCACTGGCTCCTGCGCTACTCCCACTGATACCAACATCCAGAATCTGTGCATAAGGCGCTGTTTCTTCACCTTCTTCTGGCTTAGGCACAAACTCGCCAACCATTTTTTTTCTTAAAACGCCTTCCAGCGCCGGGTATGAGATAGCTATTGGTAAGTGGATCCTGATCGATTCTTCTTCCATAGAGTATGGCTTGTGGTTTTGCAGCAACAAGAGCTGGTCTCTTACTGAATTTAAGGAGTACGGAAACTTTGGTAAAAGTATAAATAAAAAAAGCCCCAAACGAATGTTTGAGGCTTTTGAAGTGATCCCGCTGGGATTCACACCAAACTCAAAACCCTCATTAAAAACATTTGAATAGGTTTTATTTGCTTGTGTTAGTGAAAGAATTATGGTTATTAGTGACAATTTATCTATATTTGAATCCTTTTATATAGTTGTAATATAGATACATAGCACATAATGAGTTTCACCATCAAAGGTTCACTAACAGCTAAGAAAAATAAAAATGGCTTATACCCCTTAACCATCCGATATACAGTTGGTGGAGTTCCACACAATATATCATTAAAAGCACCAGATGGCAAAGTTATATCTGTAGATAAAAATGATTTCGATACAGAATCTGGTTTGATGAAGAAAACGAAATCGAATTACAATGCCCTAAACAATTTAATTAGGACTCATTCTCAGGTATTAGAGGATGTGGCGGCTATATCTTCCGATAAGACTTTTCAAACAGTTAAAGAATTGTACCTGAAAAGACTTGAAGAAATTCGGTCAGAAGAGGTTCGGCAAGCTGAAATTCTTAAACGGGAAGACACTATTATAAAGGCAAAAAAGCTTCATACGATTTTTAGTGCTGAAGATGCTGTTGAAAAGAAGAAGTCGCTAACTAAAACCCTTACCGAAATTGAAAACGAATTAGAGCAATATAGAGCCGAGGGAGTGATAACAGAACTCAATGAGGAAGAAGTTGAGTTTAAAAAGCTATTGTTGGAGTTTCCTAAAATGTATGAAAAGCAACCGAGTTACAGACAATATAAATCCTGGGTATCTAACTTGATTGAGTTTAGTCAACAGACTAATACACCATTGTTGTTTTCTCAATTGGACTTTGATTTTTATAATAAATATGGCACATATCTCATGTTCAATAGAATGCCTAAAAAAGTAAAAATGGTTAACAATACATTCGGTGGTCAAGTAAAGAAATTAAAACAATTTATAAACTGGTGTATCGAAATTAAGAAGGTTAAGAATGTAAATCTTATATACAAGAGATATGATGTTTATAGAAAATCAAAGGACACGATAATATACTTAGAAGACTTCGAAATAGAGTTGCTTTACAATGAGTATAGGCAACAAGTATCCGATGCAAAAAAACGGATGATTGATTTAACTGTGTTCCAATGCTGCACTGGATTGAGGTATGGTGATATATATGCATCCTCATGGGTAGTTAAAAATATTGATGGGGGTAAAGTACTGACTGGTGAGACTGAGAAGAACGAAGGAAACTATGTAATCCCATTTGATTTAGACAGCCGTATTGAAGAAATTTTAATTAGATATGATTATAAAATGAATCATATGGTTGAGACAGTTTATAATAGAGATATTAAACCTTTATTAGGAGAGTTTTATAAACAACATAATCTGTATCAAGAACCAGTAACATACATTAAAGAGAGATTTGAAAAGAAGGAAAAGCTAATAGACTTCAAGCATAATTTATTTTCATCTCATTGCAATCGTAGACGCTTCATCAATTATTGGAAGCTACAAGGTTTTGAAGACCAAACTATATTAGATATGCTTGGTAGTAAGGATAGTGAAGTATTACAAGGTTATAAAAAAAGGGATATATCAACTACTTCTAAAGTTATTACTACTAAGCTTTCTCAAATTAGAATGCTTACAGCTATGCAGGAAGAACATCTAATTGTTGAGCAATAAATACATTTAGAATTTGTAACAGTTATAAAGAAGTACCTATACAAACACCAAAATAACTTACCACATTTAGAAAAAGTGTTTGAGTTTTAAGAAGAAGCTACTGTAACAGGTAGCTTTTTTTATGCCTTATAGATTATTGTACTAACAACGCCTTCTTTATCTAATCCTATTTATCATACAAATATATGTAACATATTTGTTGAACAGGTTTGAAAAAATTAGAAAAATACAATTTATAAAATTGTAAATATGCCTATACGTGCTGCAGATGTATATTTTACTAAATAAAGTGCAACTATTACTTGCTATTTTCGTTAATATATAGTAACTTTGCAATATGGAAAATTTAGAACAGATAAGAAATCAATCAGCACAAAGAACTTCAGATAAGTACTTTAGTGAAGTAGAAGCCCTATTAGAATCATTTGGATTAACTACAACAGAGTTTGTAGGTTGGGAAGGTATAGCTATTACTTTCTCAGAAGGTGATGAAGACACTGTTGAAGCTATAACAGAACAGCTACCATTTTTAGAAAATTACAATCAGGTAGTATGTACTGATTATGATGAAGAAGATAATGAATATACAAGGTATGATAACCTTTACAGAATTATTGATGCTGAATTTATAGCCTATCAAAGAAGTAAAAAGATTACTAACCTATTAGCTGATTAAGATGAACAAACTAAAAGTAAATACAGCTACTGGTAAGAAAGTAGTTGAGTATAGTAAAGAGGTTATAGGTAACAAAGTAATCTATACTATTGATAATCTATGTTATAAATTAGATAAGGTATATAGCAGACAGGGTAGCAGAGGTGAGTTTATAGGTGATGATGGTATGCCTTACTTATATAACAACAAAGGAGAAAAAACAACACTTTTACATAATGGTTTTGAATTTGGTTTACGTTCTGATAAATCTATTATAGAGTATCTGTTATCAGAAGAATCTAATAGGTTTAGATATGAATTAGAATTTATTAATACAGTAAAAGATTTAAAATCTATTCTTCATCTTGTGCATACTAAACAAATGAATTTTAGTTATTTCTTTGGTTATGAAGGTTATTATAATGATAGAATAGTTTCTTTAAGCGAACCGCATATAATAATAACTGGTAATAATAAACATACCGATTTAGAATTTAATTATATTGTAAAACAAGAAGTATTTAATGATTACTATAAGTTTATGAGTAGTAGTAATAATGATGATACTGAACGTTTAAAGAAATATATCAGAGGTGAAAGATTAACTGATATTTTAGATAGTATTATAGAAGAATAATATGAATGATAAGATACTACAGGATTTTATGAAACTATCAGGTGTATATGTTATACCTGATGGTGAAGATTTTGATTTAGTATTTACTTCAGAAGCTGCTATGAAGAAAGAAAAGATAACAGCAGTATTAAATGATAATTCAAAAAGGAACAGCTACCATTCAAAG